>JAQGNM010000098.1 GCA_028291845.1 Massilia sp.
ACTACAGCGGGCCCATCTTCAAACTCAGTCATGATTATCCGGCGTCGGCGCCGGCGCCGGCCATGCCCTGGCGCACCGCCATCAACAACGCGCCGATCTCGCCGGCCAACGCGCAAGCCTACACCGAGGCTTTGAAAGCGGCGGTCGGCGACGACATGCGCGTGCTGCTGCAGGACTACCAGAACTGGGACGCGGGCAAGCGCGGTTGGTACAGCGAGCCCTGGATGGGCAAGAGCAGCGATGCGAAGAAGGGGGCGCGCTTCCGTGAGCCGCTGCGCGGCATGTACGTCGGCTCCTCCGACATGCCTGCCGGGTTGTTCAAGGAGAGCGGTCTGAAAAAAAACTTCACCACTTATGTGCTGGTGTACTACGACAAGACCGCCGCGGTGACCTTGAATAAAATTTGGGGCTCCACGGCAATGGATCCCAAGGTGACGCCGCAGTCCACCCAGTTTGCCGAAGGCTCGATCATCGTCAAGGCCGCCTTCATCACCGCGGATCCCGCAGCGTGGCCGGTCATGAAAGGCACCCTGGCCTGGCCGGCCTACATCGTCACCAACGCCAGCAAGCCCGTTCAGCCGAGCACGCCGGTGCTGACCCAGACCTATCTGATGCAGCTCGATATCATCGTCAAGGACAGCGTGTCCGCGCCTAAAACAGGCTGGGTGTTTTCAACCCTGGTCTATGATGCCCGGGTGACGGCCCCGGACAACGATATCTGGAAAAAAATGGTCGTGCTGGGGGCGCAGTGGGGCAACGACCCGCAGGCGGGCGATCCGAAGGTGCTCAAGCCGACCTTGCTGGAGAACTGGAACAACATGAGCGCGCCCGAATACGGCCGCGCGACCCTGGGCTGGGGTGAACGGCTCTCCGGACCCAATGACGGGGCCATGAATGACATCGTCTACCAGCTCCCCGGCACAGCCACGCCCACGCGGGTGCTGAATGGGAAAGACTCGTCGTGCATGAGTTGCCACAGCTCGGCGCAATGGGATACCACAAACCAGAAGCGCGGCATGAACTCGTTCTTGTTGCCTGCGCTGGGGCCGCCGCCCCCGCAGTTGCTGCCGCTGCCGCCGACTTGCTTTGTCGACAAAAAGCTCATTCCGGCCTGCGCCGAGGACAAGGGTTCTTCGCCGCTGGGCTCGCCGGCGCCGGGCTCGAGCGAATGGATGAAATGGTTCCAGAACCGCAAGGGCGATGTCGCCATGGATCCCTCCACCGGCAATGTCGCCGGCGACTTCGATATGGTCCTGACGTTCAAGACCTTGCCGGCCTGGTTCAGCGAAACGCAGCAGCGGGGAACAAACGCACTGCTTGATTACGACAAACGCGGCCAGGCGCTGTTTAAATCTCCCTCGGCGCGCAAGTAAGGGGCTTGTCGACAGCCCGGTCCCGCCACAATCCTGGGTGGGGCCGAACGACAAGCCAAACGGCGTGCAGTCCGGCTATCCGGTGCCGGACCCGCAGCGCTCCACGCCGGGGGCGCATTCTCCCTTCGCGCAAGGGCTGGGACAAGCTGGTCGACGATGATGTGCGGCCGAGCTACGCCGGCAGGATGGTCACCGAGGCCAGGCATCATTCTGCTTCAGAATAGCTCGTCCAGCAGCAAGTGGAATTTCAGCTTGTCTTGATCGGGATCGAGGATGCCGTAGTGCTTCAGGAACCTCTCCTGCAAGGACGCGCCGAACTCTCCGAGGCAGTTCCACGCGATGGCAAGGTCTTGGTAGCGATCGGCGATGCCCGCCCGGCCGACATCGATGCAGCCGACCACCTCGCCGTCGCGGATAACAAGGTTGTCGAGCGAAAAGTCCCCATGTGTGACCACCGCATCGGGCGCCAGTGGCAGCAGGTGTTGCATCGCTTCCCAGACCTGTTCGGCCGCCCAGCCTTCATGTTCCTCATCGAAATCGTCTTCTTCCACCAAACCCGCATCGATGCGCGCCCGCGCGCAGGCGAGCCGGTAGCCATGATCGCTCGTAAAAGGACAGCTACTCACCGGGATCGCATGTATCCGACGCAGGAAAATCGCGAGCTCGTCCACGATGGCGGGCCGCAGATCGGGACATGCCTGCAGAATTTGATACGCGGTTTTTCCAGGTACCGCGGTCATCAACAGCCATGCCTCGTCAGGGGTGCGGGCGAAATGCACGACAGTCGGGACGGGTACATGATTGCCCAGCCAACGCAGCCTCACCAATTCATCGCTTACGTCATCAGCAAAGGCATCCTTGCCGTGCTTCAAAAACAAGTCGGGGGCATTGGTCTTGCCATGGAGCCGATAGACGGCGCCGCCAGACTCGCCGACAGTGTCGCGCGCCCACTCATATCCGACAAGCTCGGCACAGATGCCCGCCGGCGCGGGCACGGCCGCACATGCTGCTTCACGATTCACATCTGTCACTTCGCTGGCTCCCGGGCTCTGGTCCGCGCATGGCATTTCCGAATAAGCCAGCATTATCGGCGCGCCAGCCACCATGCATCGAGCGCGGACCCCGCCCAGCAGATCAGCATCACCGCCGAGGCGATATTGGCGGCGGTGGTATTGCCGCCCGACTGCTCGATCTGCGCCGCCATCGCCGCCGGGTCCAGCGGCATGGCGCCGGAGCTGATCTGGCCGACGATCTTGTTGGCCTCGTCGAGCGCCTGGTTGAAGATGTACAGCACCGCCAGCAGCGCCGGCGCCAGGAAGGCCAGGCCGCGCAGGCGGCGTTTCAGATACACGTGGCCGGCGCCGGGAAATACCAGCAGTGACAACAAGACTGCGACAGTCGATTTTTTCATCCAGCTTCCTGTTCAGTTCCCGGTACGCGTTCGATGCACAGCTGGTCCGCTGATTTGCGACAGCGCAAACCTCGGCAGCGGCGAGCAGGTAAATTGGTCGGTGCGCACCGGCAACACCGCGCTGTTTCCCCGGTCCGCCCCCAAGCGCCATCATACCCGGCCCCGCCAAAAGATCCGTTCCTCCAGGAGAGAGACATGCTGTCGAAACTGCGCATCGGTCCGAAGTTGCTGCTGGCGCCGTGCGCCGTGCTGGTCCTCTTGATCCTGGTTTCCTGCGGCGCCTATTACGCCATGGTGCGCCAGAACGATTCGCTCTCGACCATCGTCGAGCAACGGGCGGTGCGCCTGCGCGACACCGCGGCGCTGGTCAATTCCGCCCAGCGCGCGCACACCGATGTTTACCAGTTGCTGACCTGGCTGGGCGCCAGCTTTGCCGAAAAGCGCCTGACCGTGCTGCTCGGGGTGATCGACAGCGACCAGGCCGACACCGGCCGCCGCCTGCGCCAGCTGGCCGTGGACACCAGGGACAGCGCCAACGAGCGGCGCCTGGTCGAGCAGGCCGCCGGCGCCCACGCGCAGTACCTGAAGGCGGTGGCCGACGTCATCGACCTGGCGCGTGCCGACGCCTCCACCAGCGCCAGCGCCATGGTCAAGGCCGAACGCGCCTTCGACACCGTGGCGGCGCGCCTGTCCGAACTGTCGGCCCACGAGCAGCAGCTGAGCGAGCAGGCGGCGCGCCGCGCGGCCGGCGATTTTTCCGCCATGTCCACCGCCATGCCGCTGGTGGTGGTGCTGTCGATCGCCCTGTCGCTGGCGATCACCATGGCGGTGCGGCGCGCGCTGCTGCGCGAGGTGACCGACATCGGCGATGCCGCCATCGAGCTGGCCAGCGGCAACCTGCTGGTGCCGCAGCGCGATTACGGCAGCGACGAAATCTCCGCCACCTCGCGGGTGCTCGATACCAGCATCCGCAATCTGAATACGACCCTGAAAGGCATCCTCGATTCGGCGCGCTCGATCGACAGCGCCTCGCGCCGCATGGCGATCGACAACGCCGACCTGTCGCAACGGACGGTGGTGCAAGCCAGCTCCCTGCAATGCACCGCCAGTTCGGTGGAAGGCTTGAGCGCGGTGCTGACCCAGACCGCCAGCAGCGCACTGGCCGCCAATCGCATCACCAGCGACGCCTCCAGCACCGCCAGCCACGGCAGCGACGTGGTCGGCCGCCTGCTCGACACCATGGGCACGCTGCGGCATGGCGCCCGCCAGGCCGGCGCCATCGCCTCGCGGATCGACGGCATCGCCAGCCAGGCCGGCATGCTGGCGCTGAACGCGGCGGTGGAGGCGGGCAGGGTGGGCCGCGAGGGCGTGGGCGGCAGCGACGGCAACGGCTTTGCCGCGGTGGCGCTCGAGGTGCGCCTGCTGGCCCAGCAATCGAGCCTGGCGGCGCGCGAAATCGGCGAACTGATGGAACACGTGGTCGCCGACATCGACTTCGGCACCACCTCGGCGAGCGAAGCCGGCGACAGCATCGCCCACATGGCGCGCCAGGTCGGCCAGGTCAGCGAGATCATCGCCGCGATCAGCCACGCCAGCGTCGAACAGGCCAGCGGCATCGCCGAGGTGAGCGAAGCGATCGTGCAGATGGACCAGATGACCCAGCAAAATTCCGCCCTGGTGACGGAAGCGGCCAAGGCCGCCGCCGACCTGCAGCGCCAGGCGGTCGGCCTGGCCAGGGCGGTGGCCGGCTTCAACCTCGACGAGGCCGCCTTGCTGGCGCTGCCGCCGCGGGCGGCGAGCGGCGCCACCCGCAAGGCGCACTTGCGGCTGGCGTCGAACCGCGGCATTGGCGTGTAAGCAATGCGCAAGACCAGAGAAGATCGTCGAACGCCACCGCCTGTCTACCAAAAAAGTCACTCTACGAGGCGACCCCCGAACAAATCGGGTTTGCGTATACTAAAAAAGCCCTCGGGTCCCCCGAGGGCTTTTTTATCACTTCACCCCAAACAAAAGTAGGTTTTTACTTTTGTTTGATTCACTCGTAATCCGAGATCGGCGCGCAGCCACAGAACAGATTACGGTCGCCGTACACGTTATCGGCACGCCCGACCGGCGGCCAGTATTTTTTACGGCGCAGCGAAGCGACCGGAAACGCCGCCTGCTCGCGCGTGTACTGGTGCTGCCAATCGTCGGCCATCACCACCTCGGCCGTGTGCGGCGCGCCTTTCAGTGGATTGTCCATGCGGTCGAACTCACCCCGCTCGACTTTCACGATCTCGGCGTGAATCGCGATCATCGCTTCGATGAAGCGGTCGATCTCGGCCTTCGATTCGCTTTCGGTCGGCTCGATCATCAGGGTGCCCGGCACCGGGAAGCTCATGGTCGGCGCGTGGAAGCCGAAGTCCATCAGGCGCTTGGCGACGTCTTCGTTGCTGATGCCGGTGGCGTCCTGCAGCGGGCGCAGGTCGATGATGCACTCGTGCGCCACCAGGCCGTCGTGGCCCGAGTACAGCACCGGGTAGTGCGGCGCCAGGCGGCGCGCGATGTAGTTGGCGTTGAGGATGGCGGTCTCGGTTGCCGCAGTCAGTCCTTGTCCGCCCATCATGGCGATATACATCCACGATATCGGCAGGATCGAGGCGGAGCCGTATGGCGCTGCGCTGACCGCGCCGATGCCGCCATCGTCACGGATGTAGCCGGACGAACGCTGGTTCGGCAAAAATTTGGCAAGGTGCGCGCCGACGCCGATCGGACCGACGCCGGGACCGCCGCCGCCGTGCGGAATGCAGAAGGTCTTGTGCAGATTCAGGTGCGAGACGTCGCCGCCAAAACTGCCCGGCGCCGCCACGCCCACCAGCGCGTTCATGTTGGCGCCGTCGATGTAGACCTGGCCGCCATGACTATGCACGATCTCGCATAATTGGGCTATGCCTTCCTCGAACACGCCATGGGTCGACGGGTAGGTCACCATCACGCAGGCCAGGTTGGCCGAGTGTTTTTCAGCCTTGGCGCGCAGGTCGGCCAGGTCGACGTTGCCGGAGTCGTCGCAGGCGGTGACGACCACCTGCATGCCGACCATGTTGGCCGAGGCCGGGTTGGTGCCGTGCGCGGACGAGGGGATCAGGCAGATGTTGCGGTGTCCTTCGCCGCGCGACTCGTGATAGGCCTTGATCACCAGCAGGCCCGCGTACTCGCCCTGCGAGCCGGCGTTCGGCTGCAGCGATACGGCGGCGTAGCCGGTCAGGGCGCACAGCATGGCCTCCAACTGGGCGATCATTTCGCGGTAGCCGACCGTCTGGTCGTTCGGCGCGAACGGGTGGATGTTGGAAAACTCGGGCCAGGTCACCGGAATCATCTCGGAGGTGGCGTTCAGCTTCATGGTGCACGAACCGAGCGGGATCATGGTGCGGTCGAGCGCCAGGTCCTTGTCGGCCAGGGCGCGCAGGTAGCGCAGCATTTCGTGCTCGGCGTGGTAGCGCGAGAAGGTCGGATGCTGCAGGTAGGCGCTGCCGCGGGCCAGCCTGGCCGGATACGCGTCCGCCACGTCCGACTCGAAATCAGGCGCGGCCGACACGCCGAAGATCTTGCACAGCAGGGCGATGTCGTCGCGGGTGATGGTTTCGTCGAGCGTGACGCCGACGTGGGTGGCATCGATCCGGCGCAGGTTGACGCCCTGTGCGACGGCGGCGGCGTGAACCGCGTCGGCATTCTCGACCACCACCGTCAGGGTATCGAAGTAGGTGTCGTTGGCCAGCGCGAAACCGGCGCCCTCGAGCGAGGCCGCCAGGATGGCGGTGAAGCGGTGGGTGCGCTCGGCGATGCGCTTCAAGCCTTGCGGGCCGTGGTAGACCGCGTACATCGAGGCCATCACGGCCAGCAGCACCTGCGCGGTGCAGATGTTCGACGTCGCTTTTTCGCGGCGGATATGCTGCTCGCGGGTCTGCAGGGCGAGACGATAGGCCTTGTTGCCCTGGGCGTCGATGGTGACGCCGACCAGGCGGCCCGGCATGGAGCGCTTGAATTCGTCGCGGGTGGCCAGAAAGCCCGCGTGCGGGCCGCCAAAGCCGAGCGGCACGCCAAAGCGCTGGCTGTTGCCGACGACGACGTCGGCGCCCCATTCGCCCGGCGGCGTCAACAGCGTCAGCGCCAGCAGGTCGGCGGCGGCGATCACCATGGCGCCGGCGCCATGCAGGCGCTCGACCGCGGCGCGGTAGTCGCGCACGTCGCCGTTCACGCCAGGGTATTGCAGCAGCACGCCAAAGCAGGCTTCGTCGAACGTGCCGATGTCGGCAGCGGCGAGGGTGCGCACTTCGATACCGAGCGGCCTGGCGCGCGTTTCCACCACTTCGCGCGTTTGCGGCAGGACGTCGTCGGCGACGTAGAACACGGTCGACTTCGATTTGCCCACGCGCAGAATCAGGGTCATCGCCTCGGCGGCGGCGGTGCCTTCGTCGAGCATCGACGAGTTGGCGATGCCCATGCCGGTCAGATCGGTGACGGTCTGCTGGAAGTTGAGGATCGCTTCAAGGCGGCCCTGCGAGATCTCCGGCTGGTAGGGCGTGTAGGCGGTGTACCAGGCCGGGTTTTCAAAGATATTGCGCAGCACGACCGGCGGCGTGAAGGTGTTGGCATAACCCTGCCCGATCAGCGATTTCATGACCTTGTTCTTGCCGGCGATGCCTTTCAGTTTGGCCAGCGCCGCCTGTTCCGTCATCGGCTCGTAGAATTCGCCGAGCGCGAGCTGGCTCTTGCTGCGGATGTTTTCCGGCACGATGGCGTCGATCAGGGCGGCGCGCGATGGATAGCCGAGCACGGCCAGCATGGCGGCTTGTTCGGATGCGGTGGGGCCGATGTGGCGCGCAATGAAGGCGTCGCGCGATTCGAGTTGGGTCAGGCTGGAGCGGGTCATGGGAGTAACCAAAATAAATGCTGGCGGCGGCGCCGATCGGGCGAGCGAACCGCGCCCCGGCCGGGGTGATGAGGCGAGCGGCGGCAGTCGCGCAGGCCCACCCAAAAATGGCGGAACCGGCGCAACCGGCAATAGTGGTTTAGTCGGCGGTCTTCTGGCCGTAAGCGTCGGCATCGAGCAGGCCGTTGATGGCGTTGGCGTCGCTCGGCTTGAGTTTGAACAGCCAGTTTGCGTAGGCGTCGGCGTTGATCGATTCGGGCGCGTCGGCGACGGCTTGATTGACCGCGATGACTTCGCCCGACAGCGGCGCGTAGATGTCGCTGGCGGCTTTCACCGACTCGACCACGGCGGCGTCGTCGCCGGCGGCGAAGGTCTTGCCGACGGTCGGCAGTTCGACGAACACGATGTCGCCGAGCGCATCCTGGGCGTATTCGGTGATGCCGACGGTGACGCTGCCGTCAGCTTCGGCGCGCACCCACTCGTGGGACTCGGTGTATTTCAGGTCGGCTGGGATGTTCATGTGGGCTCCAAAGTAGGTGAAGTTTATTGATTATTATTATGGGGGTCAGACGGCGAGGATTTTACCGTTTCGCACGAACGGCAGCTTCACCACCGACGCCGCCAGCTGCTTGTCGCGGATTTCCACCTTGACGGTGTCGCCGATCGCCACGTCCATCGGCACGCGCGCCAGCGCGATCGCCTGCTGCATCGACGGGCTGAAGGTGCCGCTGGTGATTTCGCCGGTGCTGCCGGAGTTCGACATGACTTTCTGGTGGGCGCGCAGGACGCCGCCTTTTTCGCGCAGGATCAGGCCGACGAATTGAAAGCGCTGGCCCATGGCGATCAAGGCCGCCTTGCCGACGAAATCGCGCTCGGACACCAGGTCGATGGTCCAGGCCAGGCCCGCATCGAGCGGGTTGACGGTGTCGTCCATGTCCTGGCCGTACAGGTTCATGCCCGCTTCCAGGCGCAAGGTGTCGCGCGCGCCGAGACCGGCCGGCTTGACGCCGGCGGCCAGCAGGGCGTTCCAGGCGTTTTCGGCCTGGGCGGCGGGGAAGCCCAGTTCAAAACCGTCTTCGCCGGTGTAGCCGGTGCGCGCCACCATCACTGTGCCGAACTGCGTATTGTCGACGATGGCGGCGTTGAATGGCTTCATCGCTTCGCCAGGCGCCTGCGCGGCCGGCAGCACTTGATACACCTTGGCGCGCGCGTTCGGGCCCTGCACGGCGATCAGGGCCATGGCGCCATCGCGGTCGCCATCGCGGCGCTGGGTGATGGTCACGCCGCTGCCGGTGGCGGCGTTGCGTTGTTCGATCCAGGCGATGTCCTTGATGGCGGTGCCGGCGTTGACCACCAGGCGGAACCAGTCTTCGCGGAAGAAGTAGACGATCAGGTCGTCGATGACGAAGCCCGCTTCGTTGAGCATGCACGAATACAGGGCCTTGCCGGGCGCCTGCAGCTTGTCGACGTTATTGGCCAGCAGGCCGCGCAGGAAGGCGCGCGCGCCGGCGCCTTCGATGTCGACCACGCACATGTGCGAGACGTCGAACATGCCGGCGTCCTGGCGCACCGCGTGGTGTTCCTCGATTTGCGAGCCGTAGTTGACCGGCATGTCCCAGCCGCCGAAATCGACCATCTTGGCGCCGGCGGCGCGGTGTGCGGAGTTGAGCGGGGTGCTGGACAACGTCATGAAGTTCCTCGGGCAGTAGGGCATTAAGAGACGTCACCGGCCGCGCAGAACCATGTCTGCCTGCGGACGACGCGCCCCTCTGTCCTTGGTACCTGAGAGATAGCGGAGATATGCAAAACTCCTCCGCCTGCCCCTTCGGTGGACCGCTGCATGTGCGCGGCCGCTCTCCAGAGTGTAGCCGCATTGCGGCTCTTGAACGGTCCTTTTGCCTGAGAGGTGTTGGGTGATGCCCCTTCGGCGGCAGACTGGCTGCGCTCTCCCGATCAAGATCGCCACAATAGCAAAAGCTCAATCGAAAGTAAAACCCTACTTTCGTTTGGTCTGAATGGAGAGAATCTGGTACCCCGGCTTAGAAGCGCAGAGCCAGTCAGGTAAAAATCACTGGCGGAGCCAGATGATTTTTACGGGAAGGGCACGCTTAGAGGCTTGACGCCGCGGGGCGGCTGGGGCTTTGCTGTTCGGAAACGCGCGCACCATTGGGGGGAGGGGCCGGGATTTCTTCAGCTCTATTTGTTAGAATGTTGCATCCACTTTGCGAAGCGAACTTCTATGAGCGAAGAACATTCCGAGCAGAAAAACGAGGCCTGGTTCACACTTTCCGGCGACGTCAACAGCGACATGGTGCATCGCGTGTTCGAAGCGGTGGCGCACATGACGGAAGACGGCATCGATGTCGCGCACGTCCTGGTGCAATCGAATGGCGGCTACGTCAGCGACGGGCTGTGCCTGTATAACTTCCTCGCCAATTCGCCGATCGAGTTTGTGATGTACAACGGCGGGGCGGTGGCGTCGATCGCGGTGATCGTCTATCTCGCCGGCACCCGCCGCTACGCCAGCGAAACGGCGCGTTTCATGGTGCACAAGTCGCACGCGACGGCTTCGCCGGGGGCACGGCCCGATGCGCTCAACATCATCGTCGAAGGCTTGCGCGCCGACGATGCGCGCACCGAGTCGATCCTGCGCAAGCATATCGAGCTGACGCCGGAGCAGTGGGCGATTCACCAGTATTCGGACTTGCACCTCAATGCGCGCGATGCGGGGCTGGCGGGGATGATTAACGAGGTAGCCGACTTCCGGCCGCCCAAGGGTGCGCGGCTGAGCAACATATGAGAAAATCAAACAAAAGTGAAAACCTACTTTTGTTTGGTTTAGTTAGGGAAAAAGCCCTCGGGGAACCCGAGGTTTTTTCGGGTGACGCAAACCCGATTCTTTTCTAGCGTCGCCTCGGGGGCGGTTGGCTGGGGTTTGAGTGGTTTTAGAGCGTAGGGCGGCCGGTGGTTTGGCTTGCGGCGCATTGGAATATGGAAAAAGCCTGTACGGCATTGCCGGACAGGCTTTTTTTGTCGATGCTCGCTGCTTACTTCTTGTCGTTCTTGTGGCTCTGACGGCCGGCGGCGACGTGTTGTTCGTGGGTGCCGCCCTGAGTGCCCTTCGAGGCGCCCCCGCCGGATTTGCTGCCGGAACCGCTGTCGGATTGCTTGCTGCCGGAGCCGGAGCCGGACTGTTTGCTGCCGGAGCCAGAGCTCGACTGCTTGCCGCCGGACGAGGAGGCCATGTTGCTGTCCATGTCGTCGCCCATGTCGTCGTCACGACTCGATCTGCCCGACGAACCGGATGATGCCGATTGCTTGCTGCCGCTGCCGGCCGACTGGCGGTTGCCGTCGTTCTTGTGGCTCTGGCGGCCGGCGGCCACGTGCTGTTCGTGGGTGCCGCCCTGGCCGCCGGAGCGCGATCCGCTGCTCGAGCCGGTGTCGGCGGATTGCTTGCTGTCCGACGACTTGCCGGAGGACGATTTACCGGCATTGTCGCTGGCCGTGTTTGCCTTGCTGTTTTTGTCCTGCGAAGTCGATTGCTTGTTCACGGTGGTTCCTTCACGTTGTATTTAGTAAATACTGCTCGGACTATTGCTGTCGGTGCTTTCCGATATTGTTTTCGGTAGCGCTTCCGGTGCAGCCATCATGCGATTGCCGCCGTCGTGCGAGTATCGGATCGGCGGCTGAGCACGTGTAGGAGTTTTCCCTATCAAATTGCAATAAATTGCAGGCCATTTTTTAGAACTCTTCCCAATCATCGCTGCTCGCTTGCGGTGCGGCGACGGCCGCGCGGCTGCGCGCGGGCGCCG
>JAQGNM010000103.1 GCA_028291845.1 Massilia sp.
CGGAGGGCGTGGTGGCGGCTGGTGGCGTGCGCGGGAAAATCTGTTCCATGCGGACGTCGCTGGCGCCGCTGGCCACCGTCAGCTGCAGGCCGTCGTCGGTGCCCTGGCCGGCCAGGATCAGTTCGACCAGGGCGACGGCGGCCATGCCGACGGCGCTGTTGCCGATCATCGCCTCGCGCCGCGATGCCGGCGTCGCCAGGTCGGCTCCGTGGCGATACACCGGCAGCACCAGCAAAAAGCCGCGCTGCGGGCGCGGCCCGTCGCTCAGGTCGAGCAGGCGCGTCGCGGCCGGGCGGCCGTTGTCGATGGCGCGGTCGAGCGCCAGCTGCAGCGCCGTGCTGCGTCCGGCGTCGAGGCCGAACGCGATCTCGTTGCCCGCCAGCGGCTCCAGTAGCGTCACCGGCGTGTATTCGTCCCGCGCCAAAGCCGTCTGCAGCCGGCCCTGGCGCATTTCCATGATCGTCGCGCCCGGCTTGACACGGGCGAGATCGGCCTCGAAGTCGGCGCGGCCGGCGTGCGGCACGCGGCAGTGGAACGAAAACGACTTGACGAAGCGGTTGCGCATCAACAGCGGGGTGGCGAAATCGTGGAATTGTTCGCGCGTGAGCGGCGACACGCTTTGAAACAGCGCATTGGTGACGGCCGCCAGTTCGACCGCCTGGTCGAGACCGCGGCGGATGGCGCCGGTGCGGATGCCGGCCTGCTGCTCGAACGCCAGCGCCTGTTTGTCCTGCTCGAGACGCAGGACGCCGGTGGCGAGGATGGCGGTGGCGGCAAGTCCGGCGCCCAGGGTAAGGACGGTGGAGACGGCAAGCCAGTTTGGCAAATATGGCAGGCGGCGGCGCGGCAAGTCCAACTCCCAGAAATCAAGAAGCCGGCTGGCTCCTGCGATGATAGAACGCATAGTGTGTCACACACAGTGACTATGGGCAAACAAATTGTCAATTAGCAATGGCGCTATGTTCCATGGCGCTACATTGCCTGCCGGCGCGGCGGCGCCGCCCTGGCGCTTCTTCCGATCAGCCACAGCAGCACCAGGCGCACCAGCATGCGGTTGCACAGGCTGCGTCCCCACCAGCGCCGGCCGCCCGCCAGGCGGGCCAGCGCGCCCAGCCGCGCCGCTGCCAGCCCGGGTGGCGCGGCGCCTTCCTGCTGCCGCGCCAGGCTGGCGCGCACGGCGAACACGATACGGTTGTTGCCCGCCACTCCAGCCACGCGCGCCACCCGAGCGCCGAACACCAGGCCGAGGCGCCCCAGCATGGCGCGGTATTGGGGATCGTAGCTGAACACGTTCGCCACCAGCACGCCGTCATCGGCCAGCGCGCGCCAGCAGTCGGCGTAGAAGCGCGAGCTGACCAGCGCCGGCGGCAGGCCGGCGGCATCGAAGCCGTCCACCACCAGCACGTCGACCCGCTCGGCATTGGCCGGCATGGCGGCGATATACGCGCAGGCGTCGGCCTGCACCACCTTGAAGCGCGCGTCGTCGGGCGGCACGCAAAACTGCTCGCGCAACGCGATCACGTCGGCGCGCAACTCGACGACGGTGATGCGGCTGGCGGGAAAATGGCGGTGGCAGAATTTGGCCAGCGAGCCGCCGCCCAGGCCGACCATCAATATGTGGCGCGGGTGCGGCGCCAGCCAGGCAAACAGCATCATGGCGCGCACGTAGGCCAGCATCAGGCGGTCGGGGCGCGACAGCCGCATTTCACTCTGCACTTCGCCGGGACGGAAAGCCAGGGTGCGGATGTCGCCGCTGGTGGTGACCAGCGGCGCATGCAGCGTGCGGATGTCCCCGCTGGTGGTGACCAGCGGCGCATGCAGCGTGCGGATGTCTCCGCTAGCCACCACCAGCGGCGCATCCAGCGTGCGGATGTCGCCGCTGGTGGTGACCAGCGGCGCATCTGGAGGGGGGATGTCGGGGGAAGGCGCGGCCATGGCGGCAGTATAAATCAGCGCCGGCGCCGACCGGCCGATCCTTGTTCGCCCGCCGTGGTTTCTGCTAAGCTGCTCCATCGCCTCTGGAGAAGCCATGTTCCTCGATCATCCCACTCTCACCGCCACCAACAGCCAGACCGAGCCGGACCGCATCGAGCGGCTCAACCGCGTGTACGGCTATGTGATGGCGCTGGCGGACCGCGACGGCGCGCTGCAACTGGTGGAAAAAGTCAGCCAGCTGCACGACCACAAGGGCACCCTGATCGTGTTCTGGATCGACACGCCGGCCGAGGCCGAGAAAGCCTATTTCGGCGACGCCTGGGCCAGCCGGATCGGCGACGGCAGCCGCAACGTCGAACACGAAGTCTGAGCCGGCCTCGCCATGGATATCTCGACCATGCTGCTGGCCCTCGCGCTGGGCAATCTCACCCTGTGCGCGGCGCTGTTCTTCTTCGATCACGGGCGCACCCAATCGGCGGCGATGCGCACCTGGGCCAGCGCGCGCCAGCTGCAGGCGCTCGCCTGGCTCCTGCTGTATCTGCGCCTGGGCGGCATCCTCCCTGACGCGCTCACCATCCCGCCCGGCTACTGCCTGTTGTTCTGCGGCGTGGCGCTGGAGGCGGGCGCGCTGTGGGAAGAAAACGGCAAGATGCAGTGGCGCCGCGCCACCTTGTGGTCGATGGTGCTGGCGGTGGCGGTTTTTCTCGCCACTTACGCCATCGATCCGGCCGGCCTGCGCCAGGTGGCCGGCGCCCTGATCCTGGGCGCGGCCTATCTGTCGTCGGCGGCGGCGTTCGCCTGCGGCTGGCGCGGCGCCAGCCTGCTGCGGCGCGCCCTGGCGG
>JAQGNM010000116.1 GCA_028291845.1 Massilia sp.
CGTCGCGGTAGGCGCGCCCGAAGCCGGTGCTGCCGCCGTAGTTGACGTCGAGGACGGCAAAGCCGCGGCTGGTCCAATATTGGGCGGCCAGTTTCAAGGTGTTGGTGGCCATGCTGGTGGGGCCGCCATGGCCGATCACCATCAGCGGCGGTGTCACCCCGGCCGGCGCCTCATACGCCGCGTTCTGCGGTGGATAGTAAAACGCATGGGCGCGGCGGCCGCCCGTGCTGGGGTAGCTGATGCTGGTGGGGACCGACAGGTTGGCGGCGTCGGGCACATCGGCGATCGAGGTTGCCAGCACGCGCCGCGCGCCAGTGGCCAGGTTGACCTGCGCCAGTTCGGTGGCGATGGTCGGCGCGCCGCCCAGAAAAACGATGACGTCGCTGGCCACCCGCAATTCGCGGATTTCCTGGTAGGGATTGTCGATCGGGGTCAAGCTGCCGTCGACGGTGGACAGCTGCGCCAGGTGCGAGACGCCATGCTCTATATAAGTGCAGACAATCTGGTGCTCGCTCCTGAAACCGTACATGGCGTTACCGAAGGTCCAGTGCGGGCCGGCGAATTCGGCTTCTCGCGGGCACAGCGCGGTGCTGACGGCGCCGTCGACCCGGTACAGATTCCACCAGCCGCTGCGATCGGACACGAAGTGCAGCACGCCGTTGGGGGACCATTCGGGCTGGCAGATCGCTTCGTCAGGCCCGCCGGCCACCAGGCGCGGGTTGACCAGCAAGCCGCCGTCGTCGATATCGGCCAGCCACAGTTCGGTGCCTTGCCACGGCATGCGCGGATGCATCCAGCTCAGCCACGCCAGCTGGCCGCCGTCCGGCGACAGGCGCGGCGCCGCATAAAAGTCGCTGCCGGAGCGCAGAATGGTTTCGACGCCATCGAGGCCGACCGCGCAAATGACATTGTCCGGGTAGCCGCCGTTGGCATGGTCTTCGCAGACGGCGATCAGGCGCCGGCGCGGCGCATCCATGACGAAATCGGCGTAGCGCCGCGTGCCGGGCGCGCTCAAGGGCTGCGCCTGCTCGCCATCGCGCAGCACGTACAGACGGTTGTCGGCGAAATTGGAAAAGTAGACCGTGCCGGCGTCGGCCAGCAGGGCGCCGCCGCCATACTCGTGCACGCGGGTGCGGACATTCAATGGCGCCGCGCCCGCCGGGGTCAGTTCGAGCAGTTCGCCGCCGCGCTGGCGCAGCAGGGTATTGCGGCCGCCTTCCGTGGCGCGCCCGGCCGTCCAGTAGATGTCGTCGCCATCGATGGCGGTTTGCGACAGCGGAGCGGCGCCCGCGGCGACGATGGCGGCACTGATCGGGGACGGCCAGGCGCCCGGTTGGGCAGCCTGTTTATTGGGCGAAGTGGTCATGAGCGGGATGGACAAAAAAGAGCACAGGAAAGCGGACAGGAAAGCGGCGAGTATGCCACGTTTGCGCACGCCTCTGCCAGCCGCGCACGGTCCTCGCAGGTTCGCAGGAACGCTGGCGCAAGAATGCCATAATAGCGCCTTTCGTCCAGCTTCCAGGCGCCGCCGCTCATGTCCACCTCGTCCAGCTCGTCCCAGTTTGCCCCGCTCCAGAACGACACCTTCCTGCGCGCGCTGCTGCGCCAGCCGACCGAGTACACGCCGGTGTGGCTGATGCGCCAGGCCGGACGCTACCTGCCGGAGTACCGCGCCACCCGCGCCCGCGCCGGCTCCTTCCTGGGCCTGGCGAAAAATCCCGATTACGCCACCGAAGTGACCTTGCAGCCGATCGACCGCTACCCGCTGGACGCCTCGATCCTGTTCTCCGACATCCTCACCGTGCCCGACGCCATGGGCCTGGGCCTGTATTTCGCCGACGGCGAAGGCCCGAAGTTCGAGCGTCCCCTGCGCAGCGAGGAAGAGGTTTTAAAGCTGCGCCAGCCGGACCTGGACTCGCTCGACTACGTGTTCAAGGCGGTCACCCAGATTCGCCACGCCTTGAACGGCCGGGTGCCGCTGATCGGCTTTTCCGGCAGCCCGTGGACCCTGGCCTGCTACATGGTCGAAGGCAGCGGCTCGAAGGAGTGGCATACCATCAAAAAGATGGCTTACAGCCGGCCCGACCTGATGCACCACATCCTGTCGATCAACGCCAGCGCCGTGGCCCAGTACCTGAATGCGCAGATCGACGCCGGCGCCCAGGCCGTGATGATTTTCGACTCCTGGGGCGGGGCGCTGGCCGACGGCGCCTATCAAACCTTCTCGCTCGCTTACATGCAGCAGGTGGTCAGCCAACTCAAGCGCGACAAGGATGGCGTGCGCATTCCGGCGGTCGTATTTACCAAGGGCGGCGGCCTGTGGCTCGAGCAGATCGCCGATATCGGCGCCGATGCGGTCGGCCTCGACTGGACCGTCAACCTGGGCCGCGCGCGCGCCCTGGTCGGCCACAAGGTGGCCCTGCAGGGCAATCTCGACCCGGCCATCCTGTTCGCCTCGCCCGACCAGATCCGCGTCGAGGTCGAGCGCGCCTTGAGCGCCTACGGTACCCCGGCGGCCGGCGGCGGCCACGTGTTCAACCTCGGCCACGGCATCTCGCAGTTCACCCCGCCGGAGTCGGTCAGCGCCATGGTCGACGCCGTGCATAGCTTCAGCCGGCGCCAGCGCGCCGGCAATTAGGGCGCCGCCAGCGGCTTGACCATCACACTTATTCACAAATTGAGCGGCCGCCGCTTTTTCCGCATGTGGATAGATTGAAAATTATTAATTGACGCCAAGTGATTGATTCTAAACGAAATATTAAAGATTTCTGCTAGGGAAATTTCGGCCTGGGCAGTCAGCTCTCATAGGAGAAACGCGGTTTTCCGGGCCTTGTCCACAAAGTTATCCACAGGCGATGTGGATAATCGGTGAAAGTCCTTGGTTTACTGGGACTTAGCGCAGAAGGTGAGGTATTACATTAACTTCATGCTGCGCTGCATGATCTGTCGCCCCGCGTGACAGTGTGTCGACCCTGCTTGCGGCCCTCTTGACTGCCGAGTCATGCACAAACCGCCTGTGACCGACGTGTATCAGGCCTCTCTGGGAGCGTTTTTGCAAGTGGTTGATTCTATTCATAAAATTTTGTTTGACTTTTGGTTGTCGGTGGCCCGTCTTGATTAACAACAAACTTTCCCACAGCGACATATCGCCCTTGTCCACAAAGTTGTCCACACCCGTGCTCGGTCGGACGGAGCGTCATTGATGGACTTCTGTATCCTCAGCGTCGCCCTCGACACGCCCCTGAAT
>JAQGNM010000138.1 GCA_028291845.1 Massilia sp.
CGCAACAAAGTGCCACCACCGTGTATGGCGTGCTGGACGCAGGCGTGGTCAGCGAACGTGGCTGCGGCAACGGTGGCAATAGTGGCAACGGCTGCAGCGTGCGCGTCGACAGCGGCATGGCATCGGAATCGCGAGTCGGCGTGCGTGGCAGCGAAGACATCAATGGCAGGCTGTCGGTGTTGTACGGCCTCGAAGCCGGCGTGCAACTCGACACCGGCCGCTCCGACCAGGGCGGGCGCCTGTTTGGCCGCCAGGCCTATGTCGGCGTCAAGGGCGACGCCGGCGCCGTCACTGTCGGCCGCCAGCAAAATCTCGAATACACCGCGCTGACCGAAGTGGGCGACCCGTTCAAGGGCGGCACCGCCGGCAGCGCCACCAATCTGATCGGCACCGCCGGACGCCGCGAAGACAACAGCATTCACTACTACACGGGCGCCATGCACGGCGTGTCGGCCGCCGCCTCCTACTCGCGCGACGAGTCGACCGACCAGAGCGTCGGCGCCCCCGGGCTGGCCATGTCGGGAAACCGCACGTGGGGCTTGTCGGTGGGCCTGGAGTCCGGTCCGTGGGTGCTGCGCGCGGCGCACCAGAACCGCAGTATCGGCGGCGCCGCGCCGATCACGTCGTTGGGCAACAACGGCGTGGAAGCGAAAAATTCAGTGGTGGCGGCGAATGTGCGCATGGGCTTCGGCACCGCCTACGCCGCCTACAGCGTCAGCCGCGGCTATGCCAGTTCGCCGCTGTGGAATCCGGACAATCCCTACAGCGCGACAATCGCCTCGAATCCATCGACCGACAGCCGCGACATGCTGGTCGGCATGGCGGTGCCGGTCGGCGGCGCCACCATCCTCGCTTCCTTCATCCGCAAGAACGACCGCGACCTGGCCAACCAGGACGCCAACCAGATGGCGCTCGGCGCCACCTACGCGCTGTCGCGCCGCACCGATTTCTATGCGGCCTATTCGCGCATCAACAACCGCAACGGCGCCGCCTACACGGTCGGCAACGCGTCCTCGCGCGGCACCGGCACCTCCGCCGTCAACGTCGGCATGCGCCACGCGTTCTAGGCCCGCCTGCGGCCAGCCGGGCGCGCTGTTTGCGGAAATTTCGTTAAACTCCAATCACTATTTACCTATTGATCGGGAGTTATCATGAGCGGCAGCAGCACACTAGATCCGGACAACTTTCCGGAAGCGCCAGACCGCAGTCTGGGCAAAGGCCACGGCACCGACGCCTTGGGACCGAGCGACAACTCCGATTCGGGCAGCGACGTCACCGGCGGTCCGGGCCTGTCGGTCAGCGTCGACCAGGACCTGATTCTCGACCTCGACCGCGGCACCAACGAAGATGATTCCGCCGGCAACGGCGGCACCAGCGGCAGCGCCGGCGCCGACCTCGGTGACGCCGACCTCGACAGCGACAGCGACTCCGGCGGCACCGGCGAACGCGCCAGCGCAGGACGCGAAAACGTCCGCGACGGCGCCGACATCGGCACCGATTCGATCCAGTCGTTCGACGACGTGCCGCTGTCCGACGACGATGTCGATTTCCTGAATACGACCCCGCCGCGGTAAGTCACAGGCTACGCCAAGGCAGCGTTGATTTTGTAAATGAAAAGGCCACGCAAGCGCGATGCTTGCGTGGCCTTTTCGTCGAGTGTTTGGTCGAACCCCGCTGCTCAACCGGCCAGCTTGGCCTTGAAGAAATCCATGGTGCGCTGCCAGGCCAGCTTGGCGGCGGCCGGGTCGTAGCGCGGGGTGGTGTCGTTATTAAAACCGTGCTCGGTGCCGGGGTACACGAAGTACTGGTAATCGACCTTGTTGGCTTTGAGCGCCGCCTCGTAGGCCGGCCAGCCGGCGCGGATGCGCTCGTCTTTTTCAGCGTCGTGGATCAGCATCGGCGCCTTGATCTTCGCCACTTCGCTGTCCGGCGGCTGCTGGCCGTAGAAGGCCACCGCGGCGCTGATTTTCGGCGATACCGTCGGCAGATAATTAGCGATGCCGCCGCCGTAGCAGAATCCGACCACACCGACCTTGCCGCTCGCATTGGGCAACTTCGATGCGATATTGGCCGATTCGACGAAATCGGCGCGCGTCTTGGTCTGGTCGAGCTTGGCGAACAGTTCGCGCGCCTTGTCTTCGTCGCCCGGGTAACCGCCCAGCGGGAACAGGGCGTCGGGCGCGAAAGCAATGTAGCCATCCAGCGCCACGCGGCGGGCGATGTCTTCGATATGCGGGTTGAGGCCGCGGTTTTCATGCACCACCAGGATCACCGGCAGCTTGCCTTTGATGGTTGCCGGCTCGACCAGGTAGCCGCGCAGCTTGCCATAGCCGTTCGGCGAGGGAAACTCGACGAAGCTGGTCTTGATGCGCGGGTCGGTGGGAGCGACCATCTGGGCGGCGAAGCTCGGAGACAGCGCCGCCAGCAGCGAGGCGCCAGTCGCGCCGCCGACGGCGTAGCGGCCAGCCTGCGCCATGAAGCCGCGGCGGTCCAGCTGGCCGTGCACGTATTGGTCGAACAGTTTTAATACTTCCGGATCGAAATCATTGGCGGTCAGTCTGGTCATACAAAAGTCTCCTGAATGGGGAAGATGGCGCATGGTGTCGGCGCGCTGCAAAGATAATACACAGATTGCCAGCGCCACGCGGCGTGAATAGCGGGTCACGCCGGCAAGTCTCGCTACCGCGCCCATCGGCGCTGCAAGCGCCAAGCAAAAAAGCGCAGCCCGCGAACGCGGTGCTGCGCAAATACATCGAGGAGATGAGACGGTAAAGCTGTGCTACCGCAGCCGTTTATTTTTTGCCCGGCTGATAGATCTGGTCAAAGATACCGCCGTCGGCAAAGTGGGCTTTTTGGGCTTTCGGCCAGCCTCCGGCCACTTCGTCGATATTAAACAGTTTTACCTTGGGGAACTGGGCAGCGTATTTCTGGGCGAACTTGGCCACCACCGGGCGGTAGTAATGCTTGGCGGCGATTTCCTGGCCTTCGTCGCTGTACAAGTATTGCAGGTAG
>JAQGNM010000166.1 GCA_028291845.1 Massilia sp.
TTGGGTTCTGGTTTTGTAGTTGGTATCGTCATGCTTGCAGGTGTCGGATCTGGCATGAGCGCCGCTACGCCACCCTGGCGATATTGACGCTCCCACTGGCGCAGGGTGTCGTGCCCTTCAATTTTGAAGTGCAAAGTCACTTGTGCGTAAGAAAGACGATTCTCCCACATGTGCCTCAAGGCCGACAGTTTGAACTCGACATCGGACGATTGTGCTGATTTAACGAGATCGAACGCGCCGTGTGCCTTGTACCAGGCCACCCACCGCTGCAATACCGATTTCGATATCCCTATGCCCGCTGCGAGGTCTCTATAGACGATGCCACCACGCAGATAGCGCTTTACGGCATCAAGTTTGACATCATTGCTGTGCTTCATAAAATCCCAAAAGTTGGTGTCCAACTTTTGGGATGCAGTTCAGGCGCCAGTCCCCCTACTGTTTAATGCGCGTGGTGGGCGTGCAGGTCAAGCGCAGGAGGCGGCGCCTGCAGACAACACGCATGATCCGTCGTTCCCTCTTCGATCTGCAACGTGCAGTGATGAATCGCAAACTCCTCCTTTAAACGCCGCGCGATGGCGTCGATGGCGACGTCGCCCGGGTAGCCCGCCGGCATCACCAGGTGTGCCGTCAGCGCCGTCTCCGTGGTGCTCATCGACCAGATATGCAAATCGTGGGTGTCGCTCACGCCCGGCAAGGTGGCCAGATAGGCGCCGACCTTGTGCGAGTCGACGCTCGACGGCACGGCGGCCAGCACCATGCGCAGCGATTCGCGCAGCACCGACCAGGTCGACAGCACGATCAGCGCCACGATCACCAGGCTGACCGCCGGGTCTACCCAGGCCCAGCCGGTGCCCATGATGATCAGGCCCGACACCACCACCCCCAGCGAGATGGCGGCGTCGGCCGCCATGTGCTGGTAGGCGCCGCGCACGTTGATGTCGTCCTTGCTGCCGGACATGAACAGCCATGCCGAAACCCCGTTGACCGCCACGCCGACCAGAGCGACGATCGACACCGTCCAGCCGGCCACTGGCGCGGGCGCATGGAACCGTTGCACCGCTTCCAAGGCAATCGCCCCGCAAGCGACCATCAGCAGCAGGGCGTTGGCCAGTGCCGCCAGGATCGACGAGCTGCGCAGGCCATAGGTAAAGGTCTGGTTGGGAGCGCGCCGCGCCAGCAGGGCCGCGCCCCAGGCCAGCACCAGGCCGAGCACGTCGGACAGGTTGTGGCCGGCGTCGGCCATCAGCGCGGCCGAGTTGGCGATAAAACCGTAGCCGAACTCGATTGCTACGAATACCGTGTTGAGGATGATGGCGATGACAAAGGCGCGGCCCGTGTTGTTGGGGTCGACGCTGGCATGCGCATGGCCGTGATCGTGTTTATGCGCGTGCGCGTGGTCGTGGTCGTGGTCGTGCTTATGGTCGTGGTCGTCATTCATCGTTTGTATTTACGGCTTCTGCATTTCGGCGCGGATCGCGGCGCGGGTCTTGGGGTCGAGCTTTTGCACGATCTTATCGAGTTTCTCGGCCTGGCGCAGGGCGCTGCTTTGTTCCAGGCTGAGTTCCTTCGCCTGGATCACGGGTGGCTGTAGTGCCGGCTTGAACCACAGCGCCTGGCCGAGCAGCACCAGGATGGCGCCCAGCACGGCGGCGCCGGCGGCCGGCGCCCACCCGGGATGCCATGGCGGGTTCGCGGCGGCTGCCGCCGGGGTAGTGCTCGGTGCAACGCCAGCCACGCCCAGCCGGGCCGCCAGGGCGTCGCTGGCGCCGTCGATCATCGCCACGTGGCGCTCGACCGCCTCCTGCAACACCGCTTCGTTCAGGGCCACCAGGGCGAACACGGGATCGTCGACGTCGATCTTGACGCCGGTTTTTTCAAACACCAGGGTGCGCAGTTTTTGCTGGTCCATGGGCGCTCCGCTTACCAGTTCACCTTGTCGAGCTGCTCGAACAGGTCGCGGAACACCACCTTGATGCGCTGCTTTTCCATGACGTTGAACTTGTCGCTGGCGCGTACCTCGTCGGCGGTGAGACGGGCGATGTTCATCTTTTTGAGGTCGGCGCCGAAGGTGTCGGCGTTGCGCTGGGTCAGCACCACGCGGCCCACCACGCGAGAAGCGTGCTCGGCATACGTCGCCGATTCGGTGAACTGCTTGCCGGCGGCCGATTGCAGCAAACCAAAATGTTGGTTTTCCCACAGCACCAGCGGCACATTGGTCGCCTTCGCCGTCGACACAAATCCCATCGCCGTGTCGTGCAGGGTGTCGCCGCCGCCGACGATGGTGTGGATGTAGACCTTGCGGCCCGACTCTTTCAGCAAGTCGAAACAATCGTTTTCCAGCAGGTAGCCCATCAGGGGTGAAAAGGTGTTGGCGCCGTTATCGACCACGCAGTTGCCGTCTTCTTCCAGCAGGTCGATCATCAGGGCGTCGAAACGTTTCGGATCGATGTTGCGGCTGTCCGTCATCACCGGCACGTGTTTGACCGACATCGCCTTGTAGCGCGAAAAGGTGGCGTTTTCCTGGTCTGTGTCGTAGCAGCGCAGCGGCAGATTGTCACTATGTTTGCCGGCGAGCCATTGCGCAAGGATGGTCGATACCAGGGTCTTGCCGATGCCGCCCTTGCCCTGCAAAATGAAATGTACTGTGTTGTGCATCGGTCTTCCTCACTTCAATGGTCGCTTATGGTCGCTACTGGTCAGTGGCATGGCGCGCTGCCGCGGTCGGGCTTGAACAAGGCATCGGCGCCGACCGGCAGAAAGGCCCAGTCGTAGCCGTCGGCGCGCAGCACCAGCCGTAAAACGCCCATGTGATTGCTGTCGCGCGCTTCGCTGTTGGGCAGCGGCAGCAGCAAGGGCGTCGGAAAGGCGCCGCCGGTGCCGACCACGAACTGGCGGATGCCGCGCGCCGTGTCGAGGCGGCCATTGCCATCCTGCGGGGCGAAGCGTTCGTACAGGTGGTCGTGACCGGCCAGCACCAGCTCGGCGCCCGCTGCCATCAACAGCTCCCACGCCGGCCGCATGCGCGGATCGACGCCTTTCATGCCGGAACTATACATGGGGTGATGCCAGTAAGCGAGCGTGCAGCGTGCTGGTGTGGTGGCCAGTTCCTGTTTCAGCCACGCAAGTTGGGCGGCATTGCCCGCCGCGTCGAGGTTGCTGTCGAGCGAAATCAGGCGCCAGGCGCCCAGTGTGAAAGCGTAATGGCCGGCGCCGGCCTGGGCGCCGAAATAGGTGAAGTAGCCGGCCGCTTTCGGCGTGGCGTATTCGTGGTTGCCCGGGGTCGGATAGGTGCGCGCCTTGAAGCGGCCCCAAGTGGCTTGATAGCAGCCGGTAAATTCGGCCAGCCGGCCGCGCGGATAAGTCAGGTCGCCCAGCGCCAGCAGCCTGGCGCTCGGGTCTTGCGCAAGAGCGATGTCGATCAGGGCGGCAGTTTGAAAGGCGCCGGAATATTGCGGCGGCTGCGTGCCGCAGTTGGCGATGTCGCCGGCGGCCAGCACGGTGACGCTCTGCGCGCCGGCGTCCGCCCAGGCCAGCGCGGCGGCGGCGACCAGTAAAGTTATCGCGCGGCGCGCACGCCTCACTCGATGAAACGCAGCAATCCCTGCAGCGCATGTTTCACGGTTTGTTCGCGCACGCTGGCGCGGTCGCCGTGGAACACCAGCCGTTCGGTGTGGGTATGGTCGCCTTTGGCCCAGGCAAAACAGACGGTGCCGACCGGTTTGCCGGGCACCGCGCCGCTCGGGCCGGCGATCCCGGTGGTGGCAAGCGCGACGTCGGCATTGCTGGTGGCCAGCGCGCCCTCGGCCATGGCGCCGGCCACCTCTTCGCTGACGGTGCCCATCTGCGCGATCAGGGCGTAGGAAACATTGAGCATTTCCATTTTCGAGGTGTTCGAATAGGTCACGAAACCGCAATCGAACCATTCGCTGGAACCGGCGATTTCCGTCACCGCCTGGGCGACGCCGCCGCCGGTGCACGATTCGGCGGTGCACAGCATGAGCTTGTTGGCTTGCAGGGCCTGGCCGACACGGGCGGCCAGATCAATCAACTCGGTATTCATCGCGCTCCTCAACTGATCGTTTTCGATACACGCAGCGTATGCCGCCTAGTTACCAGAGTACTTTAGCATGGCCGCCAGGGCCGCTCACCGCGCGCTTCGATAAAAATTCAGGGCAAAATAAAATGGTCGAAGCCGGCGGCATCGAGGTCGACGGCCAGGCCGGCGCCATCGACCAGGCGCAGGCCCGGCTGCGCTTCGATGATGCCTACGCGCGTGACGGGCGTGCCGCACGCCGCCGCCGCCGCCATGATGGCGTCGCGTTGGCCGGGATCGGCGCTGAAGCACAATTCGTAATCGTCGCCGCCCTGGGCGCAAAACTGGCGGCGCACGGCCGTTTCCTGGGACGCCAGGGCGGGCCCGGCCGGCAAGGCGTCGACGTTGACGCGGGCGCCGGCCTTCGAGGCCGCCAGGATGTGGCCGAGGTCGCCGACAAAACCGTCGGAGATATCCAGCGCCGCGTGCGCCAGTCCCTGCTGCGCCAGCACCTGCCCGAGGGCGATGCGCGGATCTGGCAGGTGCATGCGCGGCGCGGCCAGCGCCAGACTGTCCTGATCGATCGGCAACTCGTCGCGCAGGCCCGCCAGGGTCAGGCGGGCGTCGCCCAGGGTGCCGGACACCCAGATGTCGTCGCCCACCACCGCGCCGCTGCGTTTTAAGGCCTGGCCGGGGGCGATTTCGCCGAACACGGTAATACAAATATTTAATGGTCCGCGGGTGGTGTCGCCGCCGATCAATTCGCAGCCGTACAAGTCGGCAAGTTCAAACAAACCGCGACTAAAACCTTCCAGCCAGGCAGGATCGGCCTTCGGCATTGCCAGCGCCAGGGTGAATGCGAGCGGCGTGGCGCCCATCGCCGCCAGGTCCGACAGGTTGACGGCCAGCGCCTTGTGGCCCAGGCAGCGGGGATCGGCGCCGGCAAAGAAATGACGATTTTCCACCAGCATGTCGGTGGAAATGGCCAGCTGCGCGCCCGCGGTGGGGGTGAGCAGGGCGCAATCGTCGCCGATGCCGAGGGTAGCGCGGCCCGGCAGGTCGCGCTGGAAGTATTGCTTGATGAGGTCGAATTCGGAGAGCATGCGCGATTTTACAACGAGCCCGCCTTAGCCCCCTTTCAGCCGGGCACAGCCTGCTGGTGCGCCTTGTCCAGTTCGGCCATCAAGGCCGTTCTCAATGCCGGCGTGTGCAGCGACAAGCCGAAGCCGCGCACGATGCCGTCGTGGTCGACAAAGCGGGCGATGATGCGTTCGCCATCGTCGACGTGGGCCCAATCTCCCTTGCTGCCGGCCGGCGGCGGCGCCAGCGCCAGTTTCAGGCTGGCCGTCTTGACCACCACGGCATCGTTGCGCAACACGATCGGGGTGGTGGTGCCGGCCAAGGTCGCGCCGATGGCGCGCGCGGCCAGCAGCAGCGGCGCGATATAAGGCATGACCACGCCGCCGTTGGCGGTGCTGTATTCGGCGCAGTCGCCCAGCGCGTAGATATTGGCGGCGCTGGTGCGGCCGAACTCGTCGACGACGATGCCGCGCCTGGTTGCCAGGCCGGCCGATTGGGCCAGTGCGATCGACGGCCGCAAACCGACCGCCGACAATACGATATCGGCCTCGACCACGCCGCCGTCGGCGAGGCTGACCCGCAGCCCGTTCTGCGCGCGTTGCACCGCGGTTGCCGTGGTGTTCATGTTGAGTGTGATCGGTAATTGCGCCCATGCATCGACCAAGGCCGCCGACAGGCCGGGCGCGGCCAGCGCCGCCAGCGGCCGGGGATTCGGATCGACCAGGCTGACCTGGTGGCCGCCAGCGACCAGGTCGTCGGCAAATTCGCAGCCGATCAGGCCGGCGCCGAGAATGACCACGCGGGCCGGGCGGCCGAGCGCGTCGAGCCTGGCGCGCAGGCCGGCGTAATCATCGAGGTGATTGACCGACAGCACTTCGCCGGCGGCGTCGCCGTCGATCGGCAGCCGGATCGGCGTGGCGCCCAGCGCCAGCACCAGGTCGCGATAGGCCAGCGTGCGGCCGTCGCTGGTGCCGATGGTGCGCGCCGCCGCATCGACCACGGTGACCGCGACCCCGCCCAGGATGGTGGCGTCGAGCGTGACGGCCATCTGGTCGGCGCTTTGCATCATCAGCTGCGCGGCGTTCTTCCCCATCGCCATGGCGTTCGACAACATCGGTTTCGAATACGATCCGGCCTGGTCGCTCGAAACGATGGTCAGCGGGGTCGTCTTGTCGAGCTTGCGAAATTCGCGGGCAACGCCGTAGGCGGCCATGCCGGCGCCGACAATGATTACCGGAAGGGGGGCCGCCATATCAGATCTCGACCATCTCGAAATCGGACTTGGCGACGCCGCAGTCGGGGCAGGACCAGTCGGCCGGGATGTCGTTCCACAAGGTGCCGGCAGCGATGCCTTCCTCGGGCAAGCCGACGCTCTCGTCGTAGATGAAACCGCAAACGATGCACTGGTAAGTTTTCATGGTGTTGTCCTGTCTGTGAACGATTGAATAATGATAGTGAAACGATTGTAATGGCTTCAGGCGACGGCGTTGAGCTTGTCGAGCGCCGCCTTGTAGTGGTTGGCGTGGCGTTCTTCCACCTTGGTCAGCGCGGCGAAGCGCTTGGCGGCCATTTCAAGGGTTTTCTTGAACTGGGCGGCGTGCACTTTCGATTCCTCGATCTGCTCGTCGTACTCGGCGACGGCGGCGCTGTTGCCTTCCTCGACGGCCAGATGGCGGAATTTCGGGTACATCTCGGTGTACTCGTAGGTTTCGCCCTCGATGGCGATTTCCAGGGCGCGCGCCGGGGTCATCTGGGCCTTCGGGTAGAGCAGGTCGAGGTGGCCGAAAGCGTGCGCCACTTCCTGGTCGGCGGTGGCCTCGAACGCTTCGGCGACCTCGATTGCGCCGGCGGCGCGCGCCAGCTTGGCAAAATAGCGGTACTTGATGTGGGCCATCGATTCGCCGGCAAAGGCGGCTTCGAGGTTGGTGATGGTGACGGATTTGTTTTCGGTGTTCATGGTGTTCTCTCCTGGTGGGTTGTTTCGCTTGTTGCGCGACTGAAACTATTTTACCCATTGTGGCTTGATTGGTAAACTAAATCATTTTCATCGACCCGATAGTTTTTATGATTATGCGGTATTTTTGCCAGTATTTTGAGCAGTGTGAGACTCCTTGGTAAAAATACGTAGCTTGTTGAAAGAATCAGTCTGATAAAATCCTCAGTCCCCGTATAGCAAGGAAGGCAGCACAGCATGGATTCGTCATCGGACAATAAAGATCAATTGCGTCAACAATTACGCACCGCCGCTCTGGACTACCATGAGCTGCCGCGCCCGGGCAAAATCAGCATCAACCCGACCAAGCAGGTGCTCAACCAACGCGATCTGGCGTTGGCCTACACCCCGGGCGTGGCCGCGCCCTGTGAAGAAATCGTCATCGATCCGGCCAACTCCTATCGATATACGGCGCGCGGCAACCTGGTTGCCGTCATCACCAACGGCACCGCCGTGCTGGGCCTGGGCAATATCGGCCCGCTGGCCGCCAAGCCGGTGATGGAAGGCAAGGGCGTTCTGTTCAAGAAATTTGCCGGCATCGACGTATTCGACATCGAGATCGCCGAAAACGATCCCGACAAGCTGGTCGACATCATTGCCGCGCTCGAGCCCACTTTCGGCGGCGTCAACCTGGAAGACATCAAGGCGCCCGAGTGTTTTTATATCGAGCGCAAGCTGCGCGAGAAGATGAAAATCCCGGTCTTTCACGACGACCAGCATGGCACCGCCATCATCGTCGGCGCGGCCATCCTCAACGGCGTCAAGGTATGCGGCAAGGAACTCAAGGATTGCAAGATGGTGGTGTCGGGCGCTGGCGCTGCCGCGCTGGCCTGCCTGGAATTGATGGTCGATCTGGGCTTCCCGATTGAAAACATCTACGTCACCGACCTGGCCGGCGTGGTCTACAAAGGCCGTGTCGAACTGATGGATCCGGACAAGGAACGTTTCGCCCAGGACACACCGCACCGCACCCTGGCCGACGTCATTCCCGGCGCCGACATCTTCCTGGGCCTGTCGGCCGGCGGCGTACTGAAACCTGCCATGGTGGCGGCGATGGCGAAAAATCCGCTGATCCTGGCGCTGGCCAATCCGCATCCGGAAATCCTGCCGGAAGAAGTCAAGCTGGTGCGTGACGACGTCGTCATGGCCACCGGCAGGTCGGACTACCCCAATCAAGTCAACAACGTTCTCTGCTTCCCCTACATCTTCCGCGGCGCCCTCGACTGCGGCGCCACCACCATCACCCGCGAGATGGAAATTGCCGTTGTGCACGCCATCGCCGACCTGGCGCATGCCGAGCAGAGCGACATCGTCGCCACCACCTACGGCATCAACAACCTGTCGTTCGGCCCGGAATACCTGATCCCGATGCCGTTCGATCCGCGCCTGCTGACCCACATCGCGCCGGCAGTGGCCAAGGCTGCCGTCGACTCGGGCGTGGCGACCCGCCCGATCGCCGATTTGCACGCCTACGCCCAGAGCCTGCAGCGCTTTGTCTACCGCAGCGGCAACTTCATGAAGCCCTTGTTCCAGATGGCCAAGGAAGTGCCGCCCGAACTCAAGCGCATCGTCTACGCCGAAGGCGAAGACGAAAAGGTGTTGCGCGCAGTGCAGGTGGTGATCGACGAAAACCTGGCGCGGCCGATCCTGGTCGGCCGTCCGGCCGTGCTGGAGCAGCGCATCCAGACATTCGGCCTGCGCCTGAAAATGGGCGAGCATTTCGATGTCATCAACCCCGATCACGACGACCGCTACCGCGACTACTGGCAGACCTATTACGAAATGGGCGCGCGCAAAGGCGTGACCCAGGAATGGGCCAAGCTGGAAATGCGCCGCCGCCACACCCTGATCGGCGCCATGATGATCCACAAGGGCGATGCCGACGGCATGATCTGCGGCACCTTCGGCACCACCTGGCTGCACCTGCACTATATCGACCAGGTGCTGGGCAAGCGCGCCGGCGTGAACTGCTACGGCGCCATGAATTTCCTGATCCTGCCGGAGCGCCAGTTGGCCATCGTCGACACCCACGTCAACGAAAACCCGACCGCCGAGCAGCTCGCCGAGATCACCGTCATGGCCGCCGAGGAAATGAGCCGTTTTGGTATCTTGCCGCGCGCGGCGCTGTTGTCGCATTCGAATTTCGGTTCCGCCAATACCGCCTCCGCCGTCAAGA
The DNA here is from genome assembly GCA_028291845.1 of Massilia sp. Taxonomy (GTDB): domain Bacteria; phylum Pseudomonadota; class Gammaproteobacteria; order Burkholderiales; family Burkholderiaceae_D; genus JAFCUW01. The sequence continues at coordinate 9,283 of JAQGNM010000166.1, forward strand.
TGCGCACCGCCCTGGGCCTGATTCAGCAAAAGGCGCCGGAACTGGAAGTCGATGGCGAAATGCACGGCGACGCAGCACTCGACTCGAAGCTGCGCGCCGCCAGCATGCCGAACTCGACCTTGAAAGGCGACGCCAATTTGCTGGTGCTGCCAGACATCGACTCGGCCAATATTTCCTACAACCTGCTCAAAACCGCTGCCGGCAGCGGCGTCGCCATCGGCCCGGTTCTGCTCGGCTGCGCCAAGGCGGTGCACATTCTGACGCCATCGGCCACCGTGCGCCGCATCGTCAATATGACGGCCCTGTGCGTGGTGGACGCGGTCGCCCAGCGCTGAACCATTTTCCGGCCGGGACATTGCAACCCGGCCGGAGTTCAACCATTAATCCGTAACAATCGGTAAAGCTGTGGTTTTATGGTCCATATGCACGGCATAATAATGTATTAAATTGTATTTCTAGCATGAATTCTTTTAGAGCAAATCACGCTTTGTTAGAATGTCCGCATTTACTTTAGTTATCTCAGCGACACAACGTCGAATTCAGCCATGCAAACAAGAAAAAAAGCCCTTATTACAGGTATCACCGGCCAAGATGGTGCTTACCTCGCGCAATTATTGCTTGAAAAAGGCTATGCCGTCACCGGCACCTACCGCCGTTCGAGTTCTGTCAATTTTTGGCGAATCGAAGAACTGGGAATTCAATCGCATCCGCAACTCGACCTCGTCGAATACGATCTGACCGATTTATCCTCGTCTATCCGCCTGATCGAGCAGTGTGATCCGGACGAGGTGTATAACCTGGCCGCGCAAAGTTTCGTCGGGGTGTCGTTCGATCAACCGCTGGCCACCGCCGCCATCACCGGCCTGGGTGCCGTGCACTTGCTGGAGGCGATTCGCGTGGTCAAGCCAAAAGCGCGTTTTTACCAGGCCTCGACCTCGGAAATGTTCGGCAAGGTGCAAGCCATTCCCCAGAAGGAAGATACGCCTTTTTATCCGCGCAGCCCGTATGGCGTGGCCAAGTTGTACGCCCACTGGATGACCATTAATTACCGTGAATCCTACGGTATCTTCGGTTCCTCGGGCATCTTGTTCAACCATGAATCGCCACTGCGCGGCCGTGAATTCGTCACCCGCAAAATTACCGACACGGTCGCCAAGATTGTGCTGGGCAAGCAGGAGGTACTTGAACTGGGCAACCTCGACGCCAAGCGCGATTGGGGTTATGCCAAGGAATACGTCGAAGGCATGTGGCGCATTTTGCAGGCCGATCAGCCCGATACCTTCGTATTGGCCACCAACCGTACCGAGACCGTACGCGACTTCGTGCAGATCGCTTTCCAGGCCGCCGACGTTGCCATCGAATGGCGCGGCGTTGCGGAAGCCGAGGGCGGCTTCTGCGCCCGCAGCGGCAAGCAGCTGGTGCGCATCAGCCCGAAGTTTTACCGCCCGGCCGAAGTCGAACTGTTGATCGGCGATCCGGCCAAGGCGCGCCGCATGCTGGGCTGGGAGCCCGCCACCACGCTCGAGCAGCTGGCGGCAATGATGGTCGAGGCCGATTTGCGCCGCAATAAAGCCGGCTTCTCGTTTTAAGATGCTTGCCACCTCAGTCCAGGAACATGACGGCCGGCAGGCAGGCGCCGGCAAGCGGGCCCTGGTCACCGGCGTCAGCGGTTTTACCGGCGCCTATGTCGTCGATGAGCTCAAGAAATCCGGCTACCGGGTGTTCGGCGCCATCGGCGCCGGCCAGCCGGCCGCTGCCGACCAGCTGGCCGTCGACCTCTGCGATGCGCAGGCGGTGGCGGCAATGGTGGAGCATGTGCGGCCCGATGTCGTCGTGCATCTGGCCGCCATTTCCTTTGTCGCCCACGCCGACGTCGATGTGATTTATCGCGTCAATATCGGCGGCACGCGCAATCTGCTGGCGGCCCTGGCGGCGTCGGCGCACCCCTGTTCGCGGGTGTTGCTGGCCTCCTCGGCGAATATCTACGGCAATGCCGATGTCGGCCTGATCGAAGAGACCCAGCCGGCGGCGCCTGCCAACGATTATGCAGTGTCCAAGCTGGCGATGGAATACATGGCGCGCCTGTGGATGGACCGGTTGCCGATCATCATCGTGCGCCCATTCAATTACACCGGCGTCGGCCAGGACGAGCGCTTCCTGCTGCCAAAAATGGTCGCCCATTTTCGCCGCCGTTCGCCCACAATCGAACTGGGACGGCTGGCCATCGCCCGCGATTTCTCGGACGTGCGCACGGTCGCTGCCTGCTACCGCCGTTTGATCGAGAGCGGAACGCCGGGCGAAGCCTATAACATCTGTTCGGGCCGGTCGGTGTCCTTGCAGGCTGCGCTTGAGATGCTCGGCGAGATTGCCGGTTACCGTATCGAAGTCCACGTCAATCCGGCGTTTGTCCGCGCCAATGATGTCATTACCCTCGCTGGCAGCAACGCCAAGCTGCGCTCGGCAATCGGTGAGTTCGATCCGGTGCCGCTGGCGTCGACCCTGCGCTGGATGTACGAGGCGTGAGCCTCATGGCGACCTCCGAAAACCTGCTGCGCGGCCCTTTATTGCATCGGCGTTGCTCACCGTACCTGCGTACGGCTGCGCTACTCCATGCATTAGCGGGCCGCTCGCTATGGTGTTTAGAGGTCACCGCATGACCCAGTTACGCGTCGGTCTGGGCACCACCATGATCGAGCCCTTGTTGAACGGTGGCCGCCAGGATGGCATCGGCGTCTACACGGCGGCGCTGCGCCGTCATTTGCCCGCCAGCGGTTGCGCCGTGTCCGCGTTTTCCTATCCGCGCTGGGGCGCCGATCCCGCTTCCATCAGCGTCGGCCAGGCGCTGCCGCAGTCGTTCGAGGCGGCCACCTTGCGCGATTTGCTGGCGCCTGCCGCGCATCGCATGCACATGCCCGTCGATATTTTTCATGCGCCCGATTACCGCGTGGTGCGCATGGATTGCCCGCAGGTCGCCAGTCTGCACGACGCCTTGCCGATCAGCCATCCGGAGTGGTGCAATCCACGCCTGCGCCGCGCCAAGAACTGGCTGCAGCGCGCCGCAGCGCGCAAGGCCGACCACGTGATCGCCTTGTCGCGCTTCGCCATCGATGAGCTGGTGTCGTGTTTCGGCATCGATCCCGACCGGATCAGCGTGGTGCCGTGCGGCATCGACGAGGACTGGCTGACGCCGCCGGATGCAGCGGCGGTGCGGGCCACGCTCGATGCCAATGGCTTGCGCGAAGGTTATTTTTTGTTTGTTGGCACTTTGCAGCCGCGCAAAAATGTCGACCGCTTGATCGATGCCTGGGAACAGCTGCCGGCGGCCATGCGCGCCGCCCGCCAGCTGGTGGTGGTCGGCGCCGCCGGCGCGCGCAGCGAAGCGACCGTGCGCCGCCTGGCTGCCGCCCGTGAGCGGGGCGACAACATTGTCTGGTTGAATGCCCTGACAAACCATGCCGCGCTGCGACACGTGTATGCCGGCGCCGGCGTGTTCGTCTTTCCTTCGCTGTACGAGGGGTTTGGCATCCCGGTGGTGGAGGCCATGGGTGCAGGCGTGCCGGTAGTCAGTTCCAACAGCAGTTCCTTGCCCGAGGTCAGCCTGGGCGCCGCCGTCGAAGTCGATCCGCACGATACCGGCGCCATCGCCGCTGCGATGCGGGCCCTGGTCGACGAGCCGGCCTTACGCGAGCGCTGCATCGCGGCCGGCCTGGCGCGCGCGCGCGTTCTCACCTGGCGCGAAACGGCGCGCCAGACTGTCGCTGTCTACCACCATGTACTCTCCCGCTGACCTTGCGCGGGCCACTCGACCAACCAATGCGTATCCTCCACTTTTACAAAGATTATTTTCCTGACTCGATGGGCGGCGTGGAGCAGGTGATCCGCCAGATTTGTGTCGGCACCGGGCGCATCGGCGCGCACAGCGACGTCCTGACCCTCACCACCAGTCACGATCTGGCGCCCATCGAATTCGAGGGACACACGATTCACCGCGTGCACCGGGACATGAATATCGCCTCGACCGGCATCGCCTTTGCCGCTTTCAGCGAACTCAAGCGCCTGGCCGCCGACGCCGACATCGTGCACTACCATTTTCCGTGGCCATTCATGGATCTGGCCCACTTTATTTCCGGCATCGGCAAGCCGACGGTGGTGACCTATCACTCCGATATCGTGCGGCAAAAAGCCTTGCTGCGCTTGTACACGCCGCTCAAGCGCAAGTTTTTGCAAAGCGTGGACACCATCGTCGCCACCTCGCCCAATTACCTGGCCACCTCGACCGTGCTGGATCGTTACCGCGACAAGACCCGTACCATCACCTACGGTCTCGACAAATCGATTTACCCGGAGCCGAGCCAGGCCTTGCTCGACCAATGGCGTGGCGTGGTGGGCGACAAGTTCTTCCTGTTCATCGGCGTGCTGCGCTATTACAAAGGCCTGCATATCCTGCTCGACGCTGTCGCCGACCTCGATTACCCGGTGGTGATCATCGGCGCCGGACCGATCGAAGCCGAGCTGAAAGCCCATGCGCTGCGCCTGGGCCTGACCCATGTGCTGTTTCTCGGCTTTCTCGACGACGCCGATAAGGTCGCGCTGCTGACCTTGTCCTACGCGATGGTCTTTCCTTCGCATTTGCGTTCCGAAGCCTTCGGCATCTCCCTGCTGGAAGGGGCGATGTATGGCAAGCCGCTCATTTCCAGTGAAATCGGCACCGGCACCTCGTACATCAATATTCACGACGAAACCGGGCTGGTGGTGCCGCCGAGCGACGCCACCGCCTTCCGCCAGGCCATGGTGACCTTGTGGAACAATCCGCAACTGGCCCAGGCCATGGGGCGCCGCGCCGCCGAGCGCTACCAGAAATTGTTCACCGCCGAACGCATGGCCAGCAATTACATGGCGCTGTACCGCGAACTGGTTGCCAAACATGCCGACGCGGCAGTGGCGCGCCACGGGATCGCGCGCAGCTGAGCTGTTGGATGAGCTGCAATACTGCTATGCTCTGAGCATGGCGGGCAATACCCGGTGAGGATGTCGATGGGGTGGACTAAAGCGATGCTGGCGATCGGCCTTGGCTGCGCTGGGCTGCACGGCCTGGCCATGCCCGCGCCTGCTCCCGCGCCGCGCCTGTACCTGATGACCGAATCGTCGCCGCCGATCAGTATGCTCGACGGTGACAGGGTGGTCGGCAGCGGCGCTGAAAAAGTCGCCGAGATCATGGCACGCACTGGTACTGACTACCGCATGGAACTGTTGCCTTGGAAACGGGCCTACCTGCAAGTCCAGCGGCGCGGCGATGCCTGCCTGTTTTCCACCACCCGCACCCCGGAACGCGAGACGCTGTTCCACTGGGTTGGGCCAACCGACGAGGCCGATTGGGTGTTGCTGGGCCGTGCCGACCGCAGCTACAAGCTGCACTCGCTGGATGACGCCCGCAAGCTGCGCATCGGCACCTACAACGGCGACGCCCGCGATGCCTATCTGCGTGAGCGGGGCTTCGATGTCGACCCAGCACCGAGCGACCTGCTCAACGCCGACAAGCTGCTGGCCGACCGTATCGACCTGTGGGCCGCCAGCCTCAAGCGTGGCAATGCCGCCTTAAAACGCTTCGATTGGGCCGGCAAGATCGTTCCCGTGCTGACCTTTAACAAAGTCGGTGTCTACCTCGCTTGCAACCGCGCCGTCCCCGCTTCCTTGATCGCACGCATGAATGCCGCGGTCGAAGCGATGAACCGCGACGGCACCATGCGCCGCATCGATCTGAAATACGAAAAATGGATCGACGCCAATCAGCCCCAGCCCAAACCATGAACATCATCGACGCCGCCGCAACGCGCGCTGCCTTGCCCTTCGATACCTTGATCGCCGCGCTGGAGAGCCGTTTCATCGAAGGCTGCACGGTGCCGCTGCGCCATGTGCACAAGATCGGAGAAGTGGGTACCACCCTGATCATGCCGGCCTGGCAAGAGCGCTATCTCGGCATCAAGACCGTGAATATTTTTCCAGGCAATAGCGCGCGCGGACTGCCCGCACTATTCTCCACCTACATCCTGTACGACGCCGCCAGCGGTGCGCCTCTGGCCCACATCGACGGCAACGAAATCACGTCGCGCCGCACCGCCGCCGCCTCGGCGCTGGCGGCGCGCTTTTTGGCGCGTGCCGATGCCGCACGTTTATTGATCGTCGGCTCGGGCCGGGTGGCCAGCCTGCTGGCCGAGGCCTACAAAGCCGTGCTGCCCTTGACGGAAGTCGCCGTCTGGAGCCGCAATCCCGCCGCCGCCGCCGCGCTCAGCGATTCTCTCGGCGCACAGGGTTTTAGCGCACGCGCCTGGCCCGACCTGGAAGCGGCGGTGCGCCAGGCCGACATCGTCAGCTGCGCCACCCTGTCGACCGCCCCCCTGATCCGCGGCGAATGGCTGCAGCCGGGCAGCCACCTCGACCTGATCGGCGGTTTTACCCCGCAGATGGTGGAGGCGGACGACGCCTGCTTTACCAACGCGCGCCTGTTTGTCGATACCGAAGAAGCCTTATTAAAAGCCGGCGACTTGCTGGGACCGATGTCGCGCGGCGTGTTTGGCGCCGACGATGTACAGGCAACGCTGGCGCAACTGTGCCGCGGCGAACGTGGCGGACGCCGCAATGCTGGTGAAAAAACCGTCTTCAAATCAGTCGGCACCGCCTTGGAAGATCTGGCGGCGGCGATGCTGGTGATCAGCGCCAGCGCTTAAACGAAGGCAACAAAAAACCCGCCGGGCTGAGCGCTGGGCGGGTCAATGATCAAACCATTTACGAATCATGCGCTTAAAGGCTGGTGCCCAGAGCCGGAATCGAACCGGCACGCCGCGAAGCGGCAGATTTTGAGTCTGCTGTGTCTACCAGTTCCACCATCCGGGCAGCATTACAGCACGTCAAACGCAAGCCACGCATTATAGACGAGACGGGCGCAGAAAACGAGGATTTTATGAGGCCAGTCGTTGCTGCAGTTGGCGCAGCGCGGGCACCGGGCCGTCGATGGTGATGGCGTGCTCGTGCACGGCCAGCGAAATGGTGCTGTCTTTCCAGCGGAACAGGCGGGACGGCCGTTGGTAGCACACCAGCCGGTCGCCGCTGGCGGTGGCGACGTAGCCCATGTCCGCCAGGCTGGCGTCGAGCGTTTTGACGAAATGGCTGGCGTCGAAGCGGGTGACGACGTCGAACTGTCCTGGCAGCGCGACGAACAAGGGCAGCGAGCCGCCCAGCATGACGGGGATGATGATCCATGCGGCAGGAGCGACCGGGTCGAGCGTCATGAGGATCAGGGCGATCATCGACAGGCCGACCGACAAGGTCAGCGCCAGCGCCGTCAGCTCGCGCCAGGACTGTACCGGGCTGGCCAGACGGTAAGTTTGCTGGGAGCGGACAACTTGCGACAGCGTTACGCTTTTCATGATGCTCTCCTTCGAAGAATTGCTGCGAAGGTTTCATTCTCGGCGTCGAGGCTGGTAGCGAATTGATATTGATCAAGCGGCGCGAGCGCTGCGCTTGAGACGGTCTTTCCGAGGCGAAATTTAACGCTGCGGCTTGGGCGGTAGCGTCGGCAGCAGCACCGGCAGCATTTCGCCGGCAGGAGCGTCGACGCGCCGGTACAGGCGGAAGCGCTCGTCGCGGTCGATGGCGCGGCGGCCTTCCCATAAGGGCGCCCACTGGCGGCCACGGAAGGCTTGCTCGATTTCGCGGTCGTCGGTCAGGTGCACGCTGTCCTGCAATAGCAACAGCTGGCATTGCTTGCGTTGCAGGCCGGCAAAGTCGAGGCCGCCGAAGTAGGCGAACGAGGCGCGCTGGGCCGGCGAGACATTGGTGATGATGCAGCCGCCGCCGGGCGGCAAGTGGGCGGCGATCTGCTGGGCCACGCTCTGGTAGCTCTTGCCGTAATTGAGCGCCGGCAGCATCAAGGTCATGAGCAGCACCCAGAACAGGATCAGCCCGCCCGAGGACAGCACCACGGCGCGCCACAGCACCGCCGGATGGCGCGAAATGCGCCAGTGCACCAGGAAGAACCAGCCGACGGTAGCGCTGGCCGCCACCAGGAAGGCGAGCGGGCCGAATTCGGGATGAAAGTCCGGCAGCAGGCGCGCCGCGTTGCGCGCAAACTGCGCCGGCCAACCGGTTATCATGCCCATCCAAAACACCCAGACGCCGATGGCGATCATGGTCAGCACCATCACCGAAAACCAGTCGATGGCGTTGATGGCGCCCCGTTTCATGGCCGGCAGGCCGAACGCGGCCATGATCGACAGCGGCGCCAGCAGCTTGAGCAGATCGCCGTTTTCCGGCGCCGGGTCGCACAGGATCAACAGGGTCAGCGCGCCGACAAAACTGAGCGGCACGACGATATGCAGCAGGTGGTGCTGGCGCCGCCAGGCGTAGATCGCCCACAGTGCGAACGGCCAGGCCGGCCAGAAAAACCACATGCCGACCCGGCTCAGGTATTTCAGCGAGTGCCAGCTGGGCAGGCCGACCTGGCTGATATTCCAGGCCAGCCAGCCGTCGACGGGGGACTGTCCGTAAGGCTGCACCAGGGCGGCCGGCAGCACCCACACCATCGACAGCAGCAGGGCCACCAGCGCGGCCACCGCGCTGTCGCGCAGGGTGACGGCGGCCGGGATATTCAAAAAACGCGTGCAGAAAAACAGCGCCATCAGCAATACCGCCGGCGGCAGCCAGCCGCGCGTCAAGGTCAGGCCGCCCAGCGCCACGCCGACCAGCACGGCGTTGCGGCTGCTGGCCGCTTCCACGTAACGGGTGGCGCGGTAGACAAAAAACGCCAGCAGCGAGCCCTGCAAGGTCACCGCCAGCGTTTCGTGACTGTGCAACAGCAGGCCCAGGCAACCGAGGTAGATCAGCAGTGCGGTATCGGCCAGGGTGCGGCCGTAGTCGTTCGGTTCGGGCTGGCCGCCGAACGCCAGCCGCAAGGGTTGCGCATCGGCGCGCCGGCCCAGGTGAAAACTGGCGTACCACACCGACAAGGCGCCCGTGACGAAAATGCCGATGGTCGACACTCTTGCCGCCATGACGTCGCCGAGCAGCCAGCCAAACAGCTTGATGCACAAGGCCCCCAGCCAGAACGCCAGCGGCCCTTCGTCCGGGACGGCCAGGCCGGCAATGTTCGGCAGCAGCCAGTCGTCGAGGCCGCCATGCGCCATGGTCCACATGATGCCAAAGCTGGCGGCGTCGTCCTTCCACGGATCGCGGCCGATCAGGCCCGGCAGGATATACAACAGGCCAAGGCCGAAAACGGCCCAGCGGGGCAAGGCGAGGGTGGCGGCGGCAGGGAGGCGGACTGGCTTCATCGGCAGTTAATAGCGGGCACAGCCCAAAAATCTGATAGTGCGTAGTATCCGCGAAAAAAAAGCAGCCGTAGCTGCTTTTTTACCGGGTAAGGGGATCTTAGCCGTTGGCAACTGCGGTTTTCGAACCGACAGCGCCGAATTTCTGGCGGAACTTCTCGACGCGACCGGCGGTATCGACGATCTTGTGCTTACCGGTGTAGAACGGGTGCGATTCGGCCGACACCTCGATTTTTACCAGTGGGTATTCTTTACCTTCGTGCTCGATCTTGTCGCGGGTCTGGATGGTCGAACGCGAAACGAATTTGAAGTCGCAGGAGACGTCGTGGAACACAACATCGCGGTAATCCGGGTGGATATCTTTACGCATGGTCTTGCCTCTTTAGTGTTGGTAGCCAAACAGCACTTCGTCGATCGTCTTGCCTCGTGACCCGATTGCCGCTCACTTGCCAGGGGTTTAAATACTGCAACCCGCGATTATACAAGGAGTTATGGGCTCAGTCATCAAAAAAAAGGACACCGAAGTGTCCTTTTTACATAATGGCAAGATCAACCGCCTCTTCGCATCAAATCAAAAAACTCATTATTGTTCTTGGTCGCCTTCATCTTATCGAGGATAAACTCCATCGCCTCGATCTCGTCCATCGAGTACAGCAACTTGCGCAAAATCCAGATTTTTTGCAACTGGTCCGGCTTGATCAGCAACTCTTCGCGGCGGGTACCCGATTTGTTCAGGTTAATTGCCGGATACACGCGCTTCTCGGCCAGGCGGCGCTCGAGGTGGACTTCCATGTTGCCGGTGCCCTTGAATTCCTCGAAAATCACGTCGTCCATGCGCGAACCGGTTTCGATCAGCGCGGTGGCGATGATGGTCAGCGAGCCGCCTTCTTCGATGTTGCGGGCGGCGCCAAAGAAACGTTTCGGGCGCTGCAGCGCGTTGGCGTCGACACCGCCGGTCAATACCTTGCCGGAGGCAGGAATCACGGTGTTGTAGGCGCGCGCCAGGCGGGTGATGGAATCGAGCAAGATCACCACGTCTTTTTTCATTTCAACCAGGCGCTTGGCTTTCTCGAGCACCATTTCGGCAACCTGCACGTGGCGGGTAGCGGGCTCGTCGAAGGTCGAGGCGACCACTTCGCCGCGCACCGAGCGTTGCATTTCGGTCACTTCTTCCGGGCGTTCGTCGATCAACAGGACGATCAGGGTGCAGTCAGGATGGTTCGCGGTGATCGCGTGCGCCATGTGCTGCAGGATGACCGATTTACCGGATTTTGGCGACGCCACCAGCAAGCCGCGCTGGCCTTTGCCGATCGGCGCGATCAGGTCGATGATGCGGCCGGTGATGTTTTCCTGGCCCATCATTTCGCGTTCGAGGCGCAGCGGCTCGTTCGGGTGCAGCGGGGTCAGGTTTTCGAAC
>JAQGNM010000181.1 GCA_028291845.1 Massilia sp.
GCATGATACTCAATATCATCAAATTTGCAATAACCAATAATTAAACCAGTCAGTTAACCGGAGAGCGAGATGAGACACATGCAGAAGAAGTTCCTACGGACGGCCGCCATTTTGACGGGAACGGCGCTCATGGCCTTGTCCAGCCCGGCCAGCGCGTCGAGCCACCGCGAAGCGCCCTTTTTGACGAATTCACCAAAGGTCGACGGCACCGACTTCTACATGTTCCGCAGCTACGAGGCCAACCGCGCTGGTTTCGTGACCATGATCGCCAACTACCAGCCGTTCCAGGACCCCCAGGGCGGCCCGAACTTCTACCAGTTCGACGAAAACGCCCTGTATGAAATCCACATCGACAATAATGGCGATGGCAAGGACGACATGACGTTCCAGTTCCGCTTCAAGAGCACGTCGAAAAAGACCGCCCTGAACATCGGCGGCAAGCAGGTCCTGATCCCGCTGATGAACTCGGGGACCATTTCCGGGATCAACCCGGCGTCGCTGAACGTACGCGAAACCTTCACCATCGACATGGTCAAGGGCGACCGCCGCGGCGGCACCCGTACCCGCCTGGCCTCGACGGGCGGCGCCAATGAATTCGACAAGCCGGTCGACAACATCGGCGACAAGACATTCGGTAGCGCCGGCGCTTATGAAACCTATGCCAATCAGCATATCTACAACGTCTCGTTCGGCAGCTGCGGCGCCGGCCGCGTCTTCGTCGGTCAGCGCAAGGAGCCGTTCTACATCGCAGTCGGCAAGATATTCGACCTGTTCAACCTGAATCCGCTCGGACCTGAAGTGAACGGCAACCCGAATAACCTGGAAGGCAAGAACGTCAGCTCGATCGTGGTCGAAGCGCCGATTGCCTGCCTGACCAACGGCACTGAACCCGTCATCGGCGCCTACACCACCGCCAGCGTGCGCCAGGGACGCCTGATCAACGGCGCACCCGCAACCGGCCTGAACAACGCCAGCAAGGAAGGCGGCGCCTGGGCGCAGGTCTCGCGCCTGGGCATGCCGTTGGTGAATGAAGTGGTCATCGGCCTGGACGACAAGGATAAATTCAACGCCTCCAAGCCGACCGACGATGCGAAGAACTTCGCTGATTACGTCACCAACCCGGTGCTGCCGGCGCTGATCGAATCGCTGTTCCCGACCGCCAAGGCGCCGACCAACTTCCCGCGTACCGACCTGGTCGCGGCATTCCTCACCGGTATCGCCGGTCTGAACCAGCCGGCCGGCGTCAAGGGTGCCGAGATGCTGCGCCTGAACACCAGCATCGCGCCGACCGCGCAAGGCGCCCAGAGTCCGCTTGGCGTGGCGGGCGGCGACAACGCCGGCTTCCCGAACGGCCGCCGTCCAGCCGACGATGTGGTCGACCTGTCGGTGCGTGTCGCGATGGGCGCCCTGTGCCAGCTGACCGGCGCCGCGGACACCTTCAAAGTCGGTTGCAAGCCATCCGACGCGCCGGCCGGCGGCCTGCCGTTCAACGACGGCGTGCGCAAGACGGCAGCCGACTTCAAGCCGGCCTTCCCTTACCTGAACACGCCGCTGCCAGGCAATCAGTAAGCCATATTGACGACGTCGAGGAGACTGTATGAATATCACAACTGGTAGCAAGCGCAAGATTGCCGTGCTGGCGGCGGCGATGGCGGCAGCCGCCATCCTGGCCGCCTGCGGCGGCAGCAACAACCACGGCACGCCGATCGCCGGCGGACCGGGTCAGTCCGACCCGGTCGACGCCTTCTTCGCCCTGGTGCAAGGCCAGGTGTCGCTGGCGGCGGAAACCACCACGGAGCCGGTCAGTATCGACAACGTGACGGCCACCACCAACGAAGACAAGGAGCCGGTCGCGTTGCCGTAACGCCGGCCTTTTCTTTCGCTTTGTCGAAGTCAACGGCTGGATCCTGCTCGCGCGGGGTCCAGCTTTTTTGCAAGGTTTTCATGAACGTTTTGTACCAGGCCCGGATCAAGCGCGGCGCATTCGTGCTGTGCGCCCTGTGGCTGGCCGGCGCCGGCGATGTGCTGGCGATCCCGCATATTCCGGCCGACGGCAGGCAGGTAGTCGAGCGCCTGCCCAGCCGCGCCAACCCGGTGCAGCGCGAGCTGCTGCAACTGCGCACCGATTTGAGCAAGAACCCGAACGACCTGGCGCGCGCCACGCTGCTGGCGCGCCGCTACATCGAACAAGCCCGCATCGAAGGCGACCCGCGCTACCTCGGCTACGCGCAAGCAGCCTTGAGCCCGTGGTGGAATGCGCCCGCCCCGCCGGACGAGGCGCTGGTGCTGCGCGCCACCCTGCGCCAGAGCACGCACCAGTTCCCGCTGGCCCTGCAGGATCTCGATACCGTCGTCAAGCGCGACAGCGACAACGTGCAGGCGTGGCTGACCCGCGCCACCGTGCAGCTGGTGACCGGTGATTACGCCGGCGCGAAAGCCAGCTGCACGCGCCTCATGTTGCGCGCGCCCAGGCTGGTGGTCGACACCTGCCTTGCCAATATCGCCAGCGTCAACGGCGACGCCCGCGGCAGCTACACCCGCTTGAAAGCGTCGCTGGCGGCCGCCAGCGGCGCCGATCCCGCCATCAAGAGCTGGGTCGAAACCCTGCTGGCGGAAATGGCCGACCGCGCCGGCTTCGATGCGGAGGCGGAAAGCTATTATCGAAAAGCCTTGAACGAGGATATACCTGACAGCTACCTGTTGGGGGCCTGGTCCGACTACCTGCTCGATCGCGGCCGCGCCGCCGAAGTGGTCAAGCTATTAAAGGAGAAAACCCGCGTCGATGCCCTGCTGCTGCGCTATGCGCTGGCCCTGAAGGCGCTCGGTTCGCCCGAGGCTGCCGCCCAGAGCGCGGCCCTTAAAAGCCGCTTCGACGCCGCCATGCTGCGCGGCGATACCGTGCACCAGCGAGAGCAAGCCCGGTTCGAGCTGGCCCTGCGCGGCGATGCCAGGGCAGCCGTCAAGCTGGCCATGCTCAACTGGGCGGTGCAGAAGGAACCGGCCGACCTGCGCATCCTGGTCGAAACTGCCGCCGCCAGCGGTGACCCGGTGGCCGGCAAGACCGCAAGCGACTGGATCGCCCGCACCCATATCGAGGAGCGCGCCATCACGCCGCTGCTGCCGAAGCTGAAAGTGCAGCGATGATGCGCGCCATTTTACAAGCGCTGGCGGCGCTGCTGTTGATGGCGGCGCTGCCGGCGCTGGCGCACAAGCCCAGCGACAGCTACCTGGTCCTGAAGGTACAGGGCAAACAGATTACCGGCCAGTGGGACATCGCCCTGCGCGACCTCGACATGGCGATCGGACTCGACGCCGACGGCAACGGCGAACTGACCTGGGACGAGGTCAAGGCCAGGCACCCGGCGATTGCCGCCTACGCCGTCGCCCGGCTGGCGCTGGCTGTCAAGGACGGCGGCGCCTGCCCGCTTGCTGTAACCGAACAGCTGATCGATGATCACAGCGACGGCGCCTACGCCGTGCTGCGCCTGGCGGCCACCTGCCCGGCAGAGGTGGCCACGCTCGATGTCGACTACAAACTGTTGTTCGACATCGACCCGCAGCACAAGGGTTTGGCCAGGCTCGAATACGGCGGCGCCACCTCGACCGCCATCTTTACACCCGACGCCGCGCACCAGTCGCTGGCGGTGGGGGGCGCGTCGCGCTGGACCCAGTTCACCGACTACGTCAGGCACGGAGTCTGGCATATCTGGATCGGCTTCGACCACATCCTGTTCCTGATCTCGCTGCTGCTGCCGGCGGTGCTGGTTTTCAAGGCTGGCAAATGGAATGGCGGCGCCAGCTTCAGGGCAGCCTTCAGCGACGTTTTAAAGATCGTCACCGCCTTCACCCTGGCCCACTCGATCACCCTCAGCCTGGCCGTGCTGGGCGTGCTGTCGGTGCCCTCGCGGGTGGTCGAGTCGGCGATCGCCCTGTCGGTGGTGCTGGCGGCACTCAACAATATCTGGCCGCTGTTCCAGCGCCGCCGTGCAGTGGCCGCCTTTGCCTTCGGCCTGATTCACGGCTTCGGTTTCGCCAGCGTGCTGCTGGACCTGGGGCTGCCGGCATCGAGCCTGTTGCTGTCCCTGGTCGGTTTTAACGTCGGCGTCGAACTGGGCCAGCTGGCCATCGTCGCCGTCTTTCTGCCGCTGGCCTTCATGGCCAGGCACAGCGCGTTCTACCGCAAGATCGTGCTGGTGGGGGGCTCGGCGGTCATTTTCGCCATCGCCAGCGTGTGGCTGATCGAGCGCGTGCTGGACCTGAAAATCATCACGCCATGAAGCGCAGCCGTATCGGGAGAGTCTTTCTGGCGGCGTTTTTCATCGTCGGCGGCCTCAATCACTTCGTGCTGCCGGACACTTATGCCGCGGTGGTGCCGCCGTGGCTGCCGTGGCGCGCCGGGCTGGTGGCGATCAGCGGCGTGGCCGAGGTGGCCGGCGGCATCGGCGTCTTGATTGCCTCGCTGCGGCGCGCCGCCGGCTGGGGCTTGATCGCACTGTCGATCGCCGTGTTCCCGGCCAATGTGCAAATGCTGCTCGATGGTTTGCAGGCCGGCCGGCCGGGCTGGCAGATTGCCCTGCTGGCAATCCGTCTGCCGCTGCAGGCGGCGCTGATCTGGTGGATCTTGCGCGTGGCGGCGCGTCCGGCTGGGCCTGCGGCCTAGAAGCGTTTGCAGCAGGGCGTTTATACTGTCGCTGTCCAGTAAACGCAGGGGAGCGCCTT
This sequence comes from Massilia sp., assembly GCA_028291845.1. GTDB lineage: Bacteria > Pseudomonadota > Gammaproteobacteria > Burkholderiales > Burkholderiaceae_D > JAFCUW01. The sequence continues at coordinate 4,720 of JAQGNM010000181.1, forward strand.
GTCGATCGAATCGTTTTTCCAACTCAAAGAACACGGCAGCGACACCCGCACCGAACTGGTGGCCGGTGTCACCACTTTTCTGACGATGGCCTACATCGTGTTTGTCAATCCGGCCATCCTGCACGACGCTGGCATGCCGCGCGACGCCGTGTTCGTCGCCACCTGCCTGGCCGCTGCCATCGGCAGCGCCATCATGGGCCTGTACGCTAACTACCCGATCGGCATGGCGCCGGGCATGGGCTTGAACGCCTACTTCGCCTACACGGTGGTACTGGGCAGCGGGGTCGCCTGGCAGGCGGCGCTGGGCGCGGTGTTCATGTCGGGCTGCCTGTTCGTGCTGGTGTCCGTGCTGGGCCTGCGCGGCATGATCGTGCGCGGCATTCCGCCGTCGCTGCGCATCGCCATTGGCGTGGGCATCGGCTTGTTCCTTGGCTTGATCGCCCTGAAAAGCGCGGGCCTGGTGGTGGCCAGCCCGGCCACCATGGTCACCGCCGGCGACCTGCACAAGCCGCAAGCGCTGATGGCGGTGTTCGGCTTCATGCTGATTGTCACCCTCGACCGCCTGCGGGTGCGCGGCGCCATCCTGATCGGCATCGCCGCGGTCACCCTGCTGAGCTTTGTATTTGGCGGCAACCAGTTCAAGGGCGTGTTCGCCGCGCCCCCTTCGCTGGCGCCCACCTTCCTGCAAATGGATCTGCAAGGCGCGCTGTCGATGGGAGTGGTCAACGTGGTGCTGGTGTTTTTTCTCGTCGAGCTGTTCGACGCTACCGGCACCCTGATGGGCGTGGCGGCGCGCGCCGGGCTGCTGGTCGAGGGCAAGATGGCGCGCCTGAACCGCGCCCTGCTGGCCGACAGCGCGGCGATTGTCGCCGGCGCCGCGCTCGGCACCTCGAGCACCACCGCGTTCGTCGAAAGCGCCGCCGGCGTGCAGGCGGGCGGGCGCACCGGACTGACCGCGCTGACGGTGGCGGCGCTGTTCCTGGCCTGCCTGTTCATCGCCCCGCTGGCCGCCGTGGTGCCGGCCTATGCCACCGCACCGGCGCTGCTGTTTGTCGCCTGCCTGATGTTGCGCGAGCTGGGAGAACTGGACTGGCAGGACACCACCGAAGCGGTGCCGGCGGCAATCACCGCGATCGCCATCCCGTTCACCTATTCGATCGCCGAAGGGATCGGCTTCGGTTTCATCACCTACGCGGTGCTGAAACTGAGCACCGGGCGCGCACGCCAGGTGGCGCCGGTGGTGTGGGTCATCGCAATAATATTCGCCGGGCGTTTCGCCTGGCTTGCCTAGCCGGCGGCCTGCAGCGCCGCCGCCACTTCGGCCTGGTCGTGCGGGCGCACCACCCGCGCCACTTCGACCCCGTCCTTCATCACCACCACGGTCGGCCACAGCTTGACCTTGAATGAGCGGCCGAGTTTTCGGCCGCTGCCGTCTTCCACCTTGATGTGGCGCACGCCGCCCTGGGCCGCGATAGCGCCGGCGATGTGCGGCGCCGCCGCCTTGCAATAGCCGCACCAGTCGGTGCCGAAATCGACGGCGGTCACGCCCGGCATGGCATCGATGTCGCCGCGTTGCGGCTGCTCGCTTTGATAGGGGCTGTTCATGGGGTCTCCCGTTGGTTGTCGTAGGCCTCACCCTACCGCAAATCAGCGCGCCCAGCCAACGCTGACAATTCTGATCAAATACCCTATAATTCGATAGGTCTCTACTTATTTGACATCGAACCATGCCATCTTCCCCCCTTGACCCGGCCCTGGCCGAACTGCAGGCGCGCTTTTCCGCCGCGCTGCACAATACCAGCCGCGCCTGGCGCCAGGCGATCGATCATCGCCTGAAGGATCTGGGCGTCAGCCAGGCCGCCTGGATGACGATTGCGATGGTGGCCAAGGCGGCCACGCCGCCGTCGCAAAAACAGCTGGCCGACCTGCTGGGGGTGGAAGGTCCGACGATTGTCGCCATGGTCGACAGGTTGGTCGCCTCAAGCCTGGTGGTACGGGTGGCGTCGCCGATCGACCGCCGCGTCAAGCTGATCGAGTTGACCGATGCCGGCCACGCCATGTACGCGCAGGTCAAGGAACGTGCCGATGAGTTTCGGGCCGACCTGCTGGCCGGCGTCGACGCCGGCACCCTGCAGGCGGCGACCACCTTGCTCGAGCAGCTGCAGGGGTCGATCGGCGGCGATGCATGAGTGTCGACGCCGCACCCAAGCCCGCCGCCGGCACGGCCTTAAACCGGCCGATGATCACCGCCTCGATCATGCTGGCGACGATCATCCAGGCGCTCGACGGTACGATTGCCAACGTCGCCCTGCCGCACATGCAGGGCAGCCTGTCGGCTTCCAGCGACCAGATCACCTGGGTGCTGACCTCCTTCATCGTCGCCGCCGCCATTGCCACGCCCTTGAACGGCTGGCTGTGCGACCGCTTTGGCCTGAAACGTATTTTTCTGGTCTCGGTGGCCGGCTTCACCATCGCCTCGGTGCTGTGCGGCCTGTCCGCGTCGCTGTTGCAGATCGTCGTCGCGCGCCTGCTGCAAGGGGTGTTCGGCGCCGCCCTGGTGCCGCTGTCGCAGGCGGTCCTGCTCGACATCAACCCGCGCGAGAAGCACGGTTCGGCCATGGCCGTGTGGGGCATGGGCGTGATGATCGGCCCGATCCTGGGCCCGACCTTGGGCGGCTGGCTGACCGACAGCTACAACTGGCGCTGGGTGTTCTTCATTAACGTGCCGCTGGGCGCGCTGGCGTTTTACGGCATCTGGAAGTACATCGTGCCGCAGGCGCCCCTGCGCCGGGTCAAATTCGACGGCTTCGGCTTCATCACCCTCAGTTTTGCCATCGGCGCCCTGCAGTTGCTGCTCGACCGCGGCGAGCAGAACGACTGGTTCGGGTCCACGGAAACCTGGATCGAGGCGATCGTGCTGGCTTTGTCGAGCAGTTATTTCATCGCCCATACCGCGCTGCGCCCGGCCGGCCAGTCCTTCCTCGACTACCGCCTGCTGGCCAACCGCAATTACGTCACCGGGCTGCTGTTTATTTTTATCGTCGGCATGGTGCTGTTCGCCACCCGCGCGTTGATGCCGTCGATGCTGCAGTCGCTGATGAACTACCCGGCGGCGCTGGCCGGCCTGGTCACCGCGCCGTCGGGACTGGGCACCATGCTGGCCATGCTGGTGGTGGGCAGGCTCACCGGCAAGGTCGATTTCCGACTGCTGCTGGGCGGCGGCTTTGCCATCACCGCGTTCTCGCTGTGGCAGATGGCGCAATACACCCTGGTGCTGTCGCAGTCCGACATCGTCTGGCCCGGCATCATCCAGGGCATCGGCCTGGGCCTGGTGTTCGTGCCGCTGTCGGCCGCCACCTTCGCCACCCTGACCCCGGCCATGCGCGCCGAAGGCACGGCGATCTACAGCCTGGTGCGCAATATCGGCTCCTCGATCGGCATCGCCCTGGTGCAAACGCTGTTGGTGCGAAATACCCAGATCGCCCATGCATCGCTGGGCGCGCACGTCACCTACGCCAACCCGGCCCTGCAGGATGGCGGCGTGTCGAGCATCTACAACCTGGCGTCCGGCGCCGGCATGACGGCGCTGAACGGCGAGATCACCCGCCAGGCGTCGATGATCGCCTACGTCGACGATTACTGGCTGATGATGATATTGACCCTGGCGGTGATCCCGCTGCTGTTTTTGGTGAAAAAACCGGCAACAAATCCCGCCGCCGGGGCTGCCCCCACAGCGGTCGACCATGCCGCGATCGATTGATAGGAATGAGACTTTGAACGTGCATTTATTCAGACTGCCGCTGTTGTGCCTCGCGCTGGCCGGCTGCGCCCCGATTCCGTACGACGCCCACCGCGCCGAATTGCCCGACTTCGCCCGCGCCCAGCATGCTTCTTCCATTCACCTGGCGCAGGACGGCTGGCCGGAAGCGCGCTGGTGGACCCGCTATCACGACGCGCAGCTCGACGCCCTGGTCGAGCGCGCCCTGCGCGACAACCCGACGCTGGCGGTGGCCAGCGAGCGCATCGCCGCCGCGCAGGCGGCGCTGGCGCTCGAAAAGAGCGCCGGCGGCGCCTCGCTCGACCTCGACGCCGGCTTGAACCGCCAGCGCTACTCCGGCAACGGCCTGTTCCCGGAGCCGATCGGCGGCCATTTTTATAACGACGCCGCGCTGCAGCTCAAGGCCGGCTACGACTTCGACTGGTGGGGCAAGCAGCGCGCGCTGGTGGCGGCCAGCCTGGGCGAAGTCAACGCCCGCCAGGCCGAGCGCGCCCAGGCCGAACGTACTCTTACGGCGGCGCTGGCGCAGAGCTATTTTCACTGGCAGCTGTTGAGCGCGCGCGCCGCCGCCACCCGCGCCATGGCGGCCCTGCAGCGCGACATCGTCGCCGAGCGCCGCGCCCGCATCGAACGGGGCCTGGCCAGCATCGACGAACAGCATATCGCCGAGCGCGATCTGGGCGCTTTTAATGAACAAGCGCTGGGCCTGGACGCGCAGGCGGCGCGCGAACGCGAAGCGCTGCGGGCGCTGGTCGGCGAAACCGCGCCTGCCGGCGCCGGCCCCGCTTTGTCCGCGCCGGACCTTTCGCTCGACCTCAAAGCGCAGCCTGTCGCGGCCGGGATTGCCGGCCTGCCGGCGCAGCTGGGCATCACCCTGCTGGCGCGCCGGCCCGACCTGCAAGCGGCGCGCTGGCGCGTCGAGTCGACCCTGGGCCGGGTCGCCGCCAGCCAGGCGGCGTTTTACCCCGACATCAATCTGAGTGCGGCGATCGGCCTCGACGCGGTGTCGCTGGGACGCCTGCTGCGCAGCGGCAGCCGCACCATGCTGATCGGATCGACCCTGCAGTTGCCGCTGTTCGACAGCGGCCGCCTGTCGGGTCAGCTGGGGGTCGCGCGCGCGGCCCGCAACAGCGCCATCGCCGACTACAACGCCGCGGTGCTGCGCGCGGTGGCCGAGGTGGCGCAGGAAGGCGCGACCTTGCAGGGTCTGCGGCAGGAAGCCGACGCCCACGCCGGCACCCGCGCGGCCAGCAGCGCGCTGGTCGAGTCCAGCACGCGCCGCATGAACCAGGGCGTGGGCGAACGCGGCGCCGTGCTGCTGGCGCGCCAGTCGCTGCTGCGCCAGGACGATATCGGCCTGCAGCAGCAGGATGCCTTGCTGCAGACCGAGGTGGCGCTGATCAAGGCCCTCGGCGGCGGCTACGACGCCGATCCCCTGCGCGGCAGCGCCGCCGCCGCTGCTGCCGTGCCCAGCACCACCGACGCCTCCCCGACGACTTCATTTCACTAAGCACCGACCATGTCCTCAGCCACCCCCGCCACCGCCCCTGTCGCCCCCGCCGCCACTGTCCCGGAGACCGCCGCCGTCAATCCCGGCAAGCGCCGCCTGGTCCTGATCGCCATCACCGCGCTGTTCCTGCTGGCCGGCGCCGCCTATCTTGCCTATTACCTGCTGGTGCTGTCCAAGCGCGCCGATACCGACAACGCCTACGTCGGCGGCAACCTGGTGACGGTATCGTCGCAGGTGGCCGGCAGCGTGATCGACATCGCCGCCGACGAAACCCAGATGGTGCAGGCCGGCACGCCCCTCATCGCGCTCGATCCCGCCGACGCCGCGGTGGCCCTCAGCCAGGCCGAAGCGCGCCTGGCCAGCGTGGTGCGCCAGCAGCGCGAGCGCTACACCGGCGCCGAGCAGTTCGACGCCCAGGTCAGCCAGCGCGAAGTGGAGCTGAAGGCGGCGCAGGACGACCTGGCGCGCCGCCTGCCGCTGGCGGCCGATCACACCGTCTCCGGCGAAGACATCGCCCATGCGCGCCGCGCGGTCGAGACGGCGCGCGCGGCGCTCGACGTCGTCAGGAAGCAGGGGCAGGCGGCGCGCGCCGGCCTGACCGGTGTCGACGTCGCCCAGCATCCCTACGTGCTGGCGGCGCGCGCCGACTACCTGGCGGCCTGGCTGGCGGCACGCCGCAATGCGATCGTCGCCCCCGTCTCCGGTTACGTCGCCAAGCGCAGCGTGCAAGTGGGCAGCCGGGTGGCGCCGGGCGCGCCCTTGCTGACCATCGTGCCGCTCGACCAGCTGTGGGTGGAAGCCAATTTCAAGGAGTCCGAGCTGCGCGACATCCGGGTCGGCCAGCCGGCCACCATCGAAGCGGACATGTACGGCAGCAAGGTGGTTTTCCACGGCAAGGTGCTCGGGCTGGCGGCAGGCACCGGCAGCGCCTTTTCCCTGCTGCCGGCGCAAAACGCCAGCGGCAACTGGATCAAGGTGGTGCAGCGGGTGCCGGTGCGCATCGCGCTCGACCCGCGCGAACTGGCGGCGCATCCGCTGCGCGTGGGCCTGTCGGCCACGGCGCAGGTCGACATCACGCAACGCGGCAGCGGAGAACTCGGTGTGGTGGCGCCGCCGCCGGCGCAGCGCTACACGACGACCGCGCTGAACCAGCCGCTCGACCAGGCGCGCGCGGCGACCGACGCCATCGTGGCGAAGAACATGGTCAAGTAATAACAGCGGGCGGCCGCTTCAGCGCGGGGTGGCGGCGCCCGGCGGGCGTTCGAAGCCGTACTCGCGCTCGACGCGGCAGATGCGCACCTGGTAGGCGTCGTACCAGCTGTCGCGCCCAAGGCGCTGGGCCAGCAGGTGTTCGCTGTCCTGCTTCCAGCGCGCGATGTCGGCCAGACTGGCCCAGTACGACACGGTGATGCCGATTTCCTCGCGCGCCGACTCGACGCCGAGAAAGCCGGGCTGGCGCGCCGCGCTGGCGAGCATCAGGTCGGCCATGGCGCCGTAGCCGTCGGCGCCGTCCTGGTGGCGAATCGACGTGAAAATGACGGCATAATATGGTGCGACGGGGGTGGCGGCGATTGGCATGACGGTGGTGAGGGCGGCGGTGAGCTGGCGGGGCCGTCCATTCTGCGCCTTCTGCACAGCGCTTGCAAGATAGGTAGTCAGCCCGATGGCGGGCGCGCCGGCAAGGGCGACGGCCACGGCGCCGTCACCGCGACGGTCGCCTTGCCCCGCTCGCCTTCCGCTTCCGCCACCAGGTTGCGCATGTCGCCCAGCATGGCGGCCGGCTGCAGGAAAGCCGGGCTGTAAATTTCGCGCACCTCGCCGCGCGCGTCGAGCAAATAGATTTTCAACAGGTGCGCCAGCGCCGGGCGCGCGCCGGCACCGCCGGCACCGCCCTCACCTTGCGCGCCGTCCTGCGCCCACCGGGCCGCGTGCACGTCCTGGCCGAAGCCGGCCAGCAAGGGCGCCAGCTGGCGCGCCGACTGGGTGGTCAGGAAATACCAGCGCGGCCGCGCTGTCGGCAGGGCGTCGAGGCCGCCGTAGCTGTGCATCACCGGCGGCGTGTCGTGGGCCGGATCGAAACTCATGCTGACAAAGCGCACCCGCTCGCGCAGTTGCGTATCGCGCTCGATCGCCGCCTTCAGCAGATGCATGGTGGCCAATGCCAGCGGACAGCCGCCGGCATCGCTGCAAGCGGTGTAGACAAACGAGAACAGGGTGATCTTGCCGGTGGTGTACTCGGCCAGCCGGTGCGAGCTGGCGTCGCTGTCGAGCACCGCCCCATGCGGCGCCGGCATGATGCGGTCGAGCGTGTAGCGGCCGGGCGCCGGCAGATCGAGCCGGGCAAGCACGGTGGAGGCGGCGATACTGCCGGCCGCCGCCGTGCGCTCGGCTGGCGGCAGCGACCCCGTCGCGGCCGCGCTCCCGCCTTCGCCTTCGCTGGATGAATCACTGCACGCTGCCAGCCCGGCCAGACCAGCAAGGGCCAACGCCAAGAGCGCGCCGCGCCGAGACACCGTCGCTCCTAGCGCGCCGCCACGCTGGCGGCGGCGGTAGCAGTAGCGGCAGCAGCAGTAGCGCTGGCGGCCGGCCGCGCGGCAGCGCCCAGCTTCATGTGATGCGCCCTGCCCAGCTTTTCCTTATAAAAATCCACCTTCCAGGTTTCCGTGAGTTCCTTGCCATCCCAGGCGAAGCGTTTGACGAATTGTTCATCGTCGGCGCCCTTCTTGTCCCACTTGGCCAGCAGCGACGAGCTGACGTAGACCCGGCTGCCGTCCCAGCTTTGCGACACCATGTTGACCTGCGAACCGGTGTGCTTGGCGTAGGTCTGCTTCGGCGCTTCCGGGTCGCTCAGGTCGAAACGGCGCGTCATGCCGTCCATGAAGGTGTTGACCCACAGCGCCTTGCCGTCGGCGGAGATAGAAATGTCGACCGGCAGCGGGATCTTGGCCGGGTCGCCGATGGCGCCCACCGACTTGGCTTGCCATTGGCCGGAAGGATTTTTTTTCACCAGCCACAGCGTCGAGGTAAGCGCGCTGGCGGTGATGGCCCAGTCGTCACCCTCGTGCAGCGACCAGCGGATCTCCAGCGGCGCCCCGGGTACCTCGAAAATTTGCGCCGGCCGCATCGATTTGAGATTCCACATCACCATGGTGCCGCCGAAGCGCTTCATGGCGTCCCCATCCTTCATCAATTCGCCCAGATCGCGCATGTAATTGTTGTAGCCGGTGAAGCTGGAGGTCAGCATGGCGTTGCGCGCCGGGTTGATGGCGATGTCGTAGCCGTAGCCATCGCCGCCATTGGTGGTGGGCATGGCAATGGTGCGCAGGAACTTGCCGTCATTGCTGTAGAGCGCCATGCCGGTATGGCCGCCCTTGTCCTTGCTGTTCGACAGCGCCCCGATCAGCATTCGCCCGGGCAAGGCATAAAAGGTATGCGGCCCGACCAGGCCGGCGCGGCTGGCGAAATCGCCGATCGTGCGCACCAGCTTCGGCCTGGCCGGATCGCTTTGGACGTCGAACACGTAAATCCGGCTGTCCTCCAGCCCGCCCGCCCACAGGAAGCGGCGGTCGTCCGTAAAGCCGACATGATGCGCTTCCCCGCGCCGCCCCACCGACTGCTGGGCAATCACCTTGCCGTAACGGCTCGATGCCGGATTGACGTCGAGCGTCACCAGCTTGTCCCAGCCATCGCCCAGCCCGGGCACGCCCAGCGTCCACACATACAGATAATCTTCCTGGCCCTTGATCAGATTGGCCATGTAGGGCGAATTACAGGTCTCGTCGGCCAGCACGCGCCCGGCGCCGCCCAGCCCTGCCGCCAACACGAGCGACAGCACGCACACGCGCAGGCAGGCGCGCGCCAGAAAACGCAAGCGCATTGAAACAGGCGTTGAAATTCGCATCGATGGCTCCGGGCGTCAATTCATGATCACCCGTCAATGTAGCCGCAAACGGCGCGCGTTCCGATTCCAGGAAAGTTTAGGCGACGGATGTTTGATCCACATCAACAAGACGGCAAACACCTCTTGCCCGCGAGGCGACAGTTGATTCCAGTCGAGTTTTTCGTCCCCCGACGCCGATCCGGCGCCGCCGCTCGTCTTCACTTCAGGTCGAGATTGATCCACGTCGGCACATGATCGCTCGGCTTCTCGCGCCCCCGTACCGCATGATCGGTCGACGCCGCCGTCAGCATCGGCGCCAGCGCTGGGCTCAGCAGCAAGTGATCGATACGCAGTCCGGCATTGCGACCGTATGCGTTTCTGAAGTAATCGTAAAACGTATAAATGGTTTCGTCAGGGTGCATGCTGCGCAGCGAATCGGTCCAGCCCTGCGCCATCAGGCGCTCGAAGGCGGCGCGCGTTTCGACGCGAAACAGGGCGTCGTCGACCCAGCGCTCGGGCTTGTAGACGTCGCGCTCGGTGGGGATGACGTTGAAGTCGCCCGCCAGCACCACCGGCGCGCCGCTGTCGATCAGCTTGGCGGCGTGGATGATCAGCCGCTCCATCCAGGCCAGCTTGTAGTCGTACTTGGGACCGGGCGCGGGGTTGCCGTTGGGGAGATACAGGCAGCACACCAGGATGCCGTCGATGGCCGCCTCGATATAGCGGCTTTGCTCATCGAGCTGGTCGCCCGGCAGCCCGCGGCCGACCTCGATCGGCATCTGGCCGCGCGCCAGGATCGCCACGCCGTTCCAGGCCTTCTGGCCGTGCCAGATCGCCTGGTAGCCGGCGGCGGCCAGTTCGGCTGCGGGAAAGCGCTCGCCCGGTGCCTTGAGTTCCTGCAGACAGGCGACGTCGGGCTGGGTCTCTTCCAGCCATTGCAGCAGGGCTGGCAGGCGGCTGCCGATACCGTTGACGTTGAATGTGGCGATCCGCATGCTGGCTCCGGGAATATTGTCGAAGCCGCCATTGTGAACCGAATCGCGCCCGGCGTGACGCACGAACGCTTGGCCGCGCGCACCGGCCCGCTCAGCGCCGTATCAGACCGGGCGAATGCGCCGCCATCAGACGCGCGCAGGCGGCGCCGTCGATCGGGCGGCTCAAATAATAACCCTGGACTTCATCGCAGCCGTTTTCCGCCAGCAGTTCGAGCTGCGCCACCGTTTCGACACCCTCGGCGATCACCGTCAGGCCCAGGCCATGGCCCATGGCGATGACGGCGCGGGCGATCGACAGGTCGTGCTGGTCGGTGGTGATGTCGCGCACGAAGGACTGGTCGAGCTTGAGTTTGTCGACCGGGAAGCGCTTCAGGTAGCTCAGGTTCGAGTAGCCGGTCCCGAAGTCGTCGATCGCCACTTTCACCCCCATCGCCTTGATCTGGCGAAGGATGTCGATGGTTTTCTCCGGTTCCTCCATCGACGCGCTCTCGGTCAGTTCCAGCTCCAGCAAGTGGGGCGCCAGGCCGGTTTCGGCGAGAATGCTCTGCACCATCGTCACGGCGTGCTCGGAAAACTGGCGCGCCGACAGGTTGACCGAGACCGGCACCGCAGGCAAGCCCTGGCGCTGCCACGCCACCGCCTGCTCGCAGGCGCAGCGCAGCACCCATTCGCCGATCGCCAGGATCATGCCGGTCTCCTCGGCCAGGGGGATGAACAGGCCCGGGCCGATCAAGCCCTTCTCGGGATGCTGCCAGCGCACCAGCGATTCGACGCCGATGATTTCGCCGGTGCAGACGCTGGCCTGCACCTGGTAATGCAGCACCAGTTCATGGCGTTCGAGCGCGCCGCGCAAGGCGCTTTCGAACTGGAAGCGGGCCTGCGCATCCTGGTTCAGCGACGGCTTGTAGAACTCGTAGCGCTCGGTCTTGCTGCTCATGGCGCGCCGCATGGCGGCGTCGGCGCCCTGGTAGATGGCGTCGTAGTCGTCGCCGTCGTTCGGGTACAGGGCGATGCCGATGGCCGGATCGAGGTGCAGCTCCTGGTCGCCCAGCAAGAACGGCAGGGACAGCTCGGCCAGCAGCTGGCGCGCCATGTTGGCAAAATCGTCGGCGCTGCCGGCCATGGCGACGGCAAACGTGCGCTCGCTGACCCGGCCGACGCTGACGCCGCCGCGCTGGCGGTGGCCCAGGCGCGCCGCCGCCTGGCGCAGCATCGACTGCTCGGCGTCCAGTCCCAGGCTCTCGGCGATCACGCGCAGGCGCTCCGGCTTGATCAGCAGCAGGCCGACCTGCTGGCGTCCGGCGGTGACGGCGTCCTGCTGCTGCAACTGGCGCACGCGGTCGCGCATCACCAGCCGGTTGGGCAAGCCCGTCAGGGCGTCGAAGCGGCTCATGTAGCGCAGCTTTTCCTCGGCGCCGCGCAGTTCGGTGACGTCGACCCCGGTGCAAACAAAATAGTCGACGCTGCCGTCGGCGTGGCGCAGCCAGGTGGCCGACCAGATGATGGCGCGCAGGGCGCCGTTGCGCGAGCGCCACTGGCCGCTGAACTGGGCGGGGCCGCCGTGTTCGGGCGGATTGGCGCACAATGCGGCCAGCCCGCCGCCGCCCTTGCCGTCGTCCTCGCGCAGCACTTCGGCGCAATGGCGGCCGACCGCCGCCTGCGCGCTCCACCCCAGCGCCGCTTCGCAGGCCGGATTGAACAGGCGAATGATGCTGGCGCTGTCGATCACGCACACCAGAGCGCCGCTGGTGTTGACCACCGCCGAGAGCAGTTTGCGCTCGCCCTGCCAGGCCGCGGTGCGCTCCTTGACCTGCGCCTCCATGCTGCCGTACAGGCGCGCCCGTTCCACCGCCACCGCGATCTGACTGCCGACGGTGGTCAAGAGCTGCCACTGTTCTTCGCCCAGGCGCACGTCGGTGGTCATCAGGCACAGCACGCCGCGCGTGCCGCTGCCGGTCGACAGGGGAATGCAGGCATGCGGGCGGCTGACCTGTTCGCACGACACCATCAGTTCGGGTCCGGTCAGTTCGCCCGCCATCAGCAGGCGCTCGCACTGGCAGCACGGGCCGGACGGCGACGACGGCCCGGCGCCGCCGGCGCCGCCGCTGTCGAAATCGCGCGCGGCGATCAGGCGCAGACGCCCTTCGGCATCGCACAGCTTGAGGGAGGCGCCCAGCACGCCGGGGAAATCGAGCAGCCGCTCGAGCGCCAGTTCGCCCACCGCCTGCTCGGTGAGCACGGGATTCAAGGCTTCGGCGATTTTATACAGGCCCTCGAGCGACTGGTAGCTGTTGGTGATGCGCAGCTGCTGGGCCTTGAGCTGCTCGGTCATCTGAATGGCTTCTTCGTAGGTCGAGATCAGCAGGTCGAAGATCTGCTGGCGCTCGGCGGTGATGAAGTGGGTCTGGCCGCCCAGGGTGATGCGCATGCCCATCTGCACCCGCTCGCTGGCGCGCAGGGCGCGGTTGGCGAGGATGTAGCGGATGCGGCCCAGCAGGTACTCGTTGTCGAAGGGTTTGCGCAAAAAATTGTCGGCGCCGCAGTCGAGGCCCTTGATGACGTCGTACAGGCTCGACAGGGAAGTCAGCAGGATCACCGGCACGTCGTGCAGGGCGCTGTCGCGCTTGACTTCCTGGCACAGGGTGAAGCCGTCCATCTCCGGCATCGAGATGTCGCTGACGATCAGGGTCGGGGCGGCGGCACGGGCGGCGGCCAGGCCTTCGCGGCCATTGGCGGCCAGCCGCACCCGGTAACCGGCCTGCTCGAGAATCTGCGCCAGGTACTGGGCCTGGGTGGCGCTGTCCTCCACCACCAGGATATCGACGCTGCCATCGCCGCCGCGGCGGGCATTGCCGTCGGCGCCATGCGCCGCCGTGGCGCGGCCGGTCGAAGGTGGTGCCGGCAAGCGGCTCATGACGCCACCCCGGACGCTACCCCGGACCCCGCCGGTGCGGCCGGCGCGGCCGCACCGGCAGCGGCGCAGCGTGCGGCCACCGCCATCATCTGGTT
>JAQGNM010000206.1 GCA_028291845.1 Massilia sp.
TTGACCTTGTACAGCGGCGGCTGGGCGATGTAGACGTGGCCGCGCTCGACCAGTTGCGGCATCTGGCGATACAGCAGGGTCAGCAGCAGGGTGCGGATGTGGGCGCCGTCGACGTCGGCGTCGGTCATGATGATGATGCGGTGATAGCGCAGTTTATCGATGTTGAATTCGTCCGGGCCGATCGAGGTGCCCAGTGTGGCGATCAATGTGGTGATCTGCTCCGACGACAGCATTTTCTCGAAGCGGGCCTTTTCGACGTTGAGTACCTTACCGCGCAGCGGCAGAATCGCCTGGAACTTGCGGTCGCGGCCCTGCTTGGCCGAGCCGCCTGCGGAGTCACCCTCGACGATGTACAGTTCGCACAGGGCCGGGTCGCGTTCCTGGCAGTCGGCCAGCTTGCTGGACAAGCCCATGCCGTCCATCACGCCCTTGCGGCGCGTCAAGTCGCGCGCCTTGCGGGCTGCTTCGCGGGCACGGGCGGCTTCGACGATCTTGCCGCAGATGATCTTGGCGTCGTTCGGCTTTTCCGCCAGGTAGTCGGCCAGGGTTTTCGCCACGATCTCTTCGACCGGGCCGCGCACTTCCGACGACACCAGTTTATCTTTGGTCTGCGACGAGAATTTCGGCTCCGGTACTTTGACGGACAGCACGCATGTTAAACCTTCGCGCATGTCGTCGCCGCTGATTTCCACTTTCGCCTTCTTGGCGAATTCGTGCTCGTCGATATATTTGTTGATCACGCGCGTCATCGCCGCGCGCAGGCCGGTCAGGTGGGTGCCGCCGTCGCGCTGCGGGATGTTATTCGTAAAACACAACACTTGCTCGTTGTAGGCGTCGTTCCACTGCATCGACACGTCGACCGAGATATTGGTGTTCTGGTCCGACATTCTCTCGCCGGTGGCCTGGAACACGGTCGGGTGCAGGACGGTCTTGGTTTTGTTGATGTATTCGACGAAGCCGCGGGTGCCGCCTTCGAAGGCAAATAACTCTTCCTTGCCGGTTCTCTGGTCCGACAGCTTGATGCTGACGCCGTTATTCAGGAACGACAGTTCGCGGATACGCTTGGCCAGAATTTCGTAGTGAAATTCGACGTGATTAAAAATGGTTTCGTCAGCCCAGAAGTGGACGTCGGTGCCGCGCTTGTCGGTTTCGCCGACTACGCGGATCGGAGAAACAGCCACGCCGTCGCGCATTTCGATGTCGCGGTCTTGCGGTACGCCGCGCACGAAATCCATCTGGTGCACTTTGCCGTCGCGGCGGATGGTCAGTTTCAGTAACTTCGACCGGGCGTTGACGCAGGAGACGCCGACGCCGTGCAGGCCGCCCGAGACTTTATAGGAGTTCTGGTCGAATTTACCGCCGGCGTGCAATTCGGTCATGACGATTTCAGCGGCCGAGCGTTTAGGGTCGTGCTTGTCGTCCATTTTCAGGCCGGTCGGCACGCCGCGGCCATTGTCCGTGATCGAGATCGAATTGTCGGAGTGGATGGTGACGTGAATTTCGGTGCAATGGCCGGCCAGCGATTCGTCGATCGAGTTGTCCAGCACTTCGAATACCAGGTGGTGCAGGCCGGTGCCATCGGAGGTGTCGCCGATGTACATGCCCGGCCGCTTGCGCACCGCTTCCAACCCTTCCAGGATTTGAATCTGTGCTGCGCCGTATTCGTCGGAATTGGGAATTGGTGCGGTGTTTTCGGACATGGACTGCTTTCTTTGGAATCTTGGTGCTAAGTGCTAAATCGGCGGATACAACATGGGACAGGCACCGCAGGTGCCAGTCCCCCTGCTAAATACGCATTGGCATGACGACGTACTTGAAATCCGGGTTATCCGGAATCGAGATCAGGGCTGACGAGTTCGAGTCGCCCAGGGCGATGTTGATCTGGTCGCACTTCAGATTGTTCAAGACGTCGAGCAGATAGGTGACGTTAAAACCGATGTCGACCGATTCTCCGCCGTAGTCGATTTCGAGTTCTTCGACGGCTTCTTCCTGGTCGGCGTTGGTCGAGCTGATTTTCATGCTGCCCGGGGTGATGATGCAACGCACGCCCTTGAACTTGTCACTGGTCATGATGGCGGCGCGCTGGAGGGAGCGCAGCAGTTCATCGCGGCCGATCGTAAAGTCGTTCTTGTAACCCTTCGGGATCACCCGGGTGTAGTCGGGGAATTTACCCTCGACCAGTTTCGACACCAGTTCGATGTCGGCAAAGGTCAGTTTCACCTGGCTGGCGGCGATGTCGAGCTGGACGGTCTCGTCGCTCTCCTCCAACAGGCGCTGCAGTTCGATGATGGTCTTGCGCGGGATGATCACTTCCTGGCGCGTGAATTCCTGCTCCGTTTCGACCTGGCAGAAGGCCAGGCGGTGGCCGTCGGTGGCCACGGCGATCACGTTCTTGCCGTCGAGCACCAGCAGCAGACCGTTCAGGTAGTAACGGATGTCCTGTTGCGCCATCGAGAAGTGCACCATCTGGAACAGGTGCTTCAAGGTTTTTTGCGGCAAGGTGACGCTGGCGCTGAAGGTATCGGCGACGTTGACGGTCGGGAATTCTTCGGCGGCCAGGGTTTGCAGGGCAAAGCGCGATTTGCCAGTTTGCACGGTCAGACGCTTGTTCAGCAGGGTCATGGTGACGTCGCCGGACTCGGGCAGGGCGCGCAGGATGTCGAGCAGCTTGCGCGCTGCCACTGTCGTGCCCGTCACGTCAGCGCCGGAACCGATCTGGGCGTGCGTGGTGATTTGCACTTCGGTGTCGGTCGACAGGAAGGAGACGTTCTCGCCGTCCTTGCGGATGAGGATATTGGCCAGAATCGGCATGGTGTGCCGACGCTCGACAATACCGCTCACGATCTGCAGTGGCCGGAGAAGCGTGTCTCGGGTGGTTTTGACCAATTGCATAATAATCCTCGGTAGGTTGTGCGTATTAACGGGGTTTACTTGGGGGTTGCTATTCTATTAAATTCAGCTTGATACGGGTACTGCGGTATTTTGCCAGAGATTGCTGTGGCGACAGCGAATTTGGCGGTCTGAAAGCTGGGGACAGGCATCGAGTGCCAGTCCCCGTGCTAACCCTTCAGCGTCTGTTCGAGCACGTGCAACTCGTGGTTGCATTCGGCGTTTTTGGTGCGGTCGAGGGCGATCTTGCGGACCGCGTGCAGCACCGTCGTGTGATCGCGGCCGCCGAACAATTCGCCGATTTCGGGCAGACTCTTTTGGGTCAACTCCTTGGCCAGGTACATGGCGATTTGGCGCGGCCGGGCGATGTTGGCCGGGCGGCGCTTCGAGTACATGTCGGCGACCTTGATATTGAAAAAGTCCGCCACGGTTTTCTGGATGTTTTCCACGGAGATCTGGCGGTTCTGTACCGACAGCAGATCCTTTAAAGCTTCTTTGACGACGTCGATGGTGATGTCTTTGCCGTGGAAGCGAGAATACGCCAAAATTTTTCTCAGCGCGCCTTCCAGTTCGCGCACGTTCGAGCGCAAATGCTTCGCCACGAAGAACGCCACGTCGTCGGAGAAATTGACGCCTTCGGAGTTCGCCTTCTTTAACAGAATCGCCACCCGCATTTCCAGCTCGGGCGGCTCGATCGCCACCGTCAGGCCGGAGTCGAAACGGGATATCAAGCGGTCGTCCATCCCGGTGATTTCCTTGGGATAAGTATCACTTGTGATGATGATCTGTTTTTTTGCGGCGATCAGCGCTTCAAACGCGTAAAAGAACTCTTCCTGGGTGCGGCTTTTACCGCCGAAGAATTGGATATCGTCGATCAGCAGCATGTCGAGCGAGTGGTAGTAATGCTTGAAGTCGTCGAAACCCTTGCGCTGGTAAGCGGTGACGACGTCGCGCACATACTGCTCGGCGTGGATATAGCGGATACGCGCGCCCGGCTGGTCGGCCATCACCTGGTTGCCGATGGCGTGGATCAGGTGGGTTTTACCGAGGCCGACGCCGCCGTAGAAAAACAGCGGGTTGTACGACACGCCGGGATTGTTCGCCACCTGGATGGCGGCGGCGCGCGCCAGCTGGTTGGCTTTACCGGTGACGAAACTGTCGAAGGTCAGATCGGTGTTGATGCGGCTTTGTTCGCGGCGCGGCGAGTTGGCGATATTGTCCTGGGGCGCGGCGTTGCCGCCCGGGCCCTGCTGCTGGCCGATGGGCATACCGGTGCGCATGTCGTTGCCCATGCTGTCGGGGGCGGGCGCTTGCACCGGGGCCGCCGCTTTTTTCGGCAGGGCGTTTTTCGGGTCGAGCACGAACTGCACCTCGATCGGCGCTTCCCAGTATTGCGCCGCCAATGCCGTGATGCGGGTGGCGAATTGCGTCTTGACCCAGTCGAGTTTAAAACGGTTGGGCGCGGCAATGCGCAGCCGGCCGTCCTCGAAATCGAGGGCGACCAGCGGCTTGATCCAGGCACTGAATTGCTGCGGTGTCAGCTCCAGTTCCAACTGCGCGGAACAGGTCTGCCAAAAATTTTCCATGAATCGTCTTGTCGTAACGGGGGTGTGAAAAGCTCACACGTAACACGCTATTCTACCTGTGACCGCCAAAGTTATCCACAGGGGCACGGTGAATTTGTTGACGCCGCTCGCTGGTCAATGTCACGAAATCAGCGCCGGCGCGTGTGGCGCGGCAGCCGGGCAGGGCCGGGCAAAAGCGATGCCAACGTTGACAGCGGACAGCGATTTGGTGTCTAATTCAGGGTTCCCCGACCGGACTCTGTGCAAAACAGCCGTTATTGGCGTGTTTTTACGTTCGTGCGACCGCGGGTGAAGACGATGTAGCTGTGGCGTGACGCTGGCTTAAACCTCTGCGAAATGTCATTTGCGCCCTACCCTGACGGGACGTCAGATCCGATTTTGCAATTTATTTAGCTTTAAGCGAGAACCCCATGAAACGTACTTACCAACCTTCCGTCGTCCGTCGCAAGCGTACGCACGGCTTCCGTGCACGCATGGCTACCCGTGGCGGCCGCCAGGTATTGAATGCCCGCCGCGCCAAGGGCCGTAAACGCCTGGCTGTATAAGTCTGGCATGACCGGCGAAGGTTCACACGACTTCGCGCGCGTTCGGCGTATCGTTAAAACGGATGAATTTTCATCCGTTTTTCGTTTGCGCCCGGCGCAAAAGACGGCGCATTTCGTACTCTACACCCGCCCCACCGAGCTGCCTCACGCACGGCTCGGCGTCGTCGTGGCCAAACGCTTTGCGCCGCGCGCGGTCACCCGCAACACGATCAAGCGCGTCACCCGCGAGCTGTTTCGCCTGACCGCGCTGCCGGCGCTCGATTGCATCGTGCGCCTTGCGAAACCGGTCAACGCCAAGAGCGGGCCGGCGACCAATACGGCGTTGAAGGTGGCGGTGCGCAGCGAAATCTCGCGGCTGTTCGCGCAGCAGATCAAGGATTCGGCGAGAATGGCGCGCATCGCCGCCCAAGCCGCGGAGCACCCCGCGCCATGAAAAAACCGCTGATCATCCTGTTGCGCGCTTATCAGCTGCTGCTCTCGCCCATGCTGGGCCAGCGCTGCCGCTTTTATCCGAGCTGCTCGCACTACGCCATCGAGGCCATCGACACCCACGGCGCTGCCCGCGGCGCGTGGCTGACCTTGCGCCGGCTCGGCAAATGCCATCCGTGGCACGAGGGCGGCCTCGATCCGGTGCCGCCGAAAGATCCTTCGCCGGGCGCCTGCGCCTGCCATCACTGAATTCAATCCGATTCAACCGACTCTCACTGCTGACAGAAACCTCAATGGAAATCAATAAACGCACCATCATGTGGATCGTGTTCGCCGTCTCGCTGTTCGTTCTGTGGAACGACTGGATGGTGGCGAACGGCGGGCAGTCCTTCTTCGGCCCGCGCTCGACCGCCACCACCCCGGCCAAGGTCGCCACCGCGCCTGCCGCCGGCACCACCGCGGGCGTGCCGGCACCGGCGGCCGGCAC
>JAQGNM010000215.1 GCA_028291845.1 Massilia sp.
CCGCCAGCGTGGCGACGGCCGCGACCATGCACGCCGCTGCCAGCGGCGCGATCAAATGCTTCATGGGTGACTCCCCGAATGCGTGAACAAACGCGTAAACGAACGCGTGAACGAACGCCCGCGCGTGCGGACGCCTTGCAGCTTCAATCAGACGGCGCGAATATCGGGCGGGTGACTGATGTCGGGAATGAAGGAAATAAAATGCGTGGTGCCGGCGCTCGGGGGATCGAGCCGGCCACCGGCGCAGTCGAAGTGGAAACTCAGAAACAGGATGCTCGACACGCTGTGGTGGCAATAATCGCAGTCGGGGTCGTCGCCGCAGGGGGTGGCGCTGGCAGCAAGATCATCGCCGGCCTGATCGGCCGATTGCAGGTATTCATGGGCATGGTGGGTGCTCTTGTCGGCGGCGACCGATTGCTGTGGCGCCGGCCACGCGCGGTCCATACCGGCCCAGGCAATCTGCAAGGGCAGCAGCAACATCAATACGATGACGATCAGTCGCTTCATGCAATCCCCGGGCCCTACAACACCGCCAGCGCCTGTTCGATATCCGCGATCAAGTCCGTCGGGTCTTCCAGGCCAATATTGAATCTTACCAGAATGCCCCCGTCGCGCCAGTCGCGGCGCATCGCTTGAATGCGGTACGGCATCACCAAACTGTTGGCGCCGCCCCAGCTGTAGCCGATGCCGAACAGTTTTAAAGCGTCGACAAAACGATCGGTTTGCGCTTCCGCATAGGCGGGCGTGAACACCACCGAGAACAAGCCGCCGGCGCCGTGAAAATCGCGCTGCCAGAACTCGTGGCCGGGGCAATCCTCGAACGCCGGGTGCAGCACCCGGGCAATCTCCGGACGCGCCTTCAGCCAGGCCGCCACCTGGCGCGCACCACGGTCGTGGGCGTCGAAGCGCAGCTTCATGCTGGGCAGGCCACGCATGACCAGGTAGGCATCGTCGGCCGACACGCCCATGCCGAGCCGCATGTGGGCCATGGCGATACGTTCGATCAACTCCTTGTCGCGCGTGATGACCGCACCCATCAGCACGTCCGAGCCGCCCGACTGGTACTTGGTCAGCGCGTGCATGACGATGTCGACGCCAAGGTCGAACCCGCGCAAGGCCAGGCCCGCCGACCATGTGTTGTCGAGCGCCACCAGCACCCCGCGCGCGCGGGCGGCGGCGCAGATCGCAGGCAGATCGGGCACTTCCATCGACACCGAGCCGGGCGCTTCGGTCCAGATCAACCTGGTATTCGGCTCGATCAGTGCGGCGATGCCGGCGCCGATCATCGGGTCGTAGTAGCGGGCGGTGATGCCGAAGTCGCGCGTGAGCCAGTTGCCCAGTTCGCGGTTCGGGTTGTAGACATTGTCCGGCAGCAGCACGTCGTCGCCGCTGCGCAACAGGGCAAAATCAACCATGGCGATCGCCGCCAGGCCGCTCGGCGCCAGCAGGCAATGATTGCCACCCTCGATCTCGGCCAGTTTCGCTTCCAGGGTGAAGGTGGTCGGGGTGCCGTGCAGGCCGTAGGTGTAGGACTGCTTGTCCTTCCAGTTACCCGAGCGCATCGCCGCGACGTCCTTGAACAGCACCGTCGAAGCGTGGTGGATCGGCACCGGGTAGGCCGCAAAACCTGCCGGCGCGGTGTAGTCGCTGTGGATCAGGGCGGTCTGGAGGGATTTTTCGGCCATCACACCACCGACGCCCACAGGTCGTGCGCATCGGCCGCGGTCACCACCACGTCGGCAAATTCGCCGACCGCCAGCTTTTTACCGGGCATCAAGGACTTCTTGATGTGCACCACGCCATCGATTTCCGGCGCATCGGCAGCCGAACGGCCGATCGCTTCGCGGGCGTTGACTGCGTCGATCAGCACGCGCACGGTGCGGCCGACCTTGGCTTGCAAGCGCTTGGCGGAAATTTCTTCCTGCAGCAACATGACGCGGGCGCGGCGCTCTTCGCGCAGCTCTTCCGGCACCGGGTTGTCGAGCAAGTTGGCGGTGGCGCCGGCCACCGGCGAATAGGCAAAGCAACCGAGACGGTCGATCTGCGCTTCTTTCAAAAATTCCAGCAGGTATTCGAATTCGGCCTCGGTTTCGCCCGGAAAGCCGGCAATAAAGGTCGAACGGATCGTCAGATCCGGGTTCATGGCGCGCCAGGCCTGGATGCGGTCGAGATTTTTCTCACCGCTGGCCGGACGCTTCATGCGGCGCAGCACTTCCGGGTGCGCATGCTGCATCGGAATGTCGAGGTACGGTAAAACGTGGCCGCCGCTCATCATCGGGATCACCTGGTCGACGTGCGGATATGGATAGACGTAATGCAGGCGAATCCAGGCGCCGTACTTTGCGGCCAGCTGGCCGAGCGCTTCGGTCAGCTGCGTCATGTGGGTTTTCACCGGCTTGCCGTTCCAGAAACCCGAGCGGAACTTGACGTCGACGCCATACGCGCTGGTGTCCTGGGAAATAACCAGCAATTCCTTGACGCCCGCCTTGAACAGGTTTTCCGCTTCCATCATCAGGTCGGCAATCGGCCGCGATACCAGGTCGCCGCGCATCGACGGGATGATGCAGAAGCTGCAACGGTGATTGCAACCTTCGGAAATTTTGAGGTAGGCATAATGCTTGGGCGTCAGTTTCACCCCTTGCGACGGCACCAGGTCGAAAAACGGCTCGTGCGGCTTGGGCAGGTGCAGGTGGACCGAGTCCATCACTTCACCCAGCGCATGCGGGCCGGTGACGGCCAGCACTTTCGGGTGAATCTTCATGATGATGTCGTCACCGGCCGCATCTTTCTTCGCGCCGAGACAGCCGGTGACGATGACTTTACCGTTTTCCGCCAGCGCCTCGCCGATGGCGTCGAGCGATTCTTGCACGGCAGCATCAATGAAGCCGCAGGTGTTGACGATGACCAGGTCGGCACCATCATAGGACTTGGCAGTTTCATAACCTTCCGCGCGCAACTGGGTCAGGATCTGCTCCGAGTCGACCAGCGCCTTCGGGCAACCGAGCGAAACAAAGCCGACTCTCGGGGCGACGCCGGGGGCGGTGACGATGGGGGACGGGATGGTCAGCGGCACAGCGGCTGCGGTGGGGGCGGCAGGTGCTGCTGGGATACGGCGAAGTTCGGTCATGGCGGGGAGCGGGGATTCTGGCGGGCAATCTGCGATTGTACCGCGAGAGGGGTAGACCCGCAAAGTCGTTAACACCGGGCAGCAGGGGGACTGGCACTTGTTGCCTGTCCCATTTTCGGTCCGAGGCACAGTGTGCTTCCAAGTTGAAATGGGACAGGCACCAAAGCGTGCCAGTCCCCCTGCTAAACGCTACAAGGTGATGCTGGCGCCACCCTGGCCACTTGCCAAGGTCGACAACGCCGCAAACAACTCGCTGCCATCGCGCGTATTGACCCACTTCCCGTCGACCCGCTTGTAGTGATAACCGCCAGCCTTGGCGGCCACCCACATTTCCTGCATCGGCGCTTGGCTGTTGATGATGATCTTGCTGCCGTTGTCGATGAATTCGATTTCCAGCACGTTGCCGCTGCGCTTGCACTCGACGTCGATGACGTCCTCGTCGTTGAGGCGGTCCATCGCCGCTTCGATGGTATTCAAGGTGCTTTCGGCCAGGTCCAAAAATTCTGTTTCGCTCATGCTACACTCCAAGTGGTCCAAATCCTTCAATCAGACAGTGATTCTAATCGTGAAGTACCTATCCGCGCTCGCTCTCATCAGTATCGGACTGCTCGGCTGCGGCCAGACCGGTCCGCTGTACATGCCCAAGACCACGGCGCGTCCGCCCGTGGTGCAGCCGGCGCCGCCGCCGCCGGTGATTTCAACCGTGCCGTCGCAGCCGAACGGCTCGCCGTCCCAATAACACTTCGTTTTTTAACCCGCAACAACGACAGCCGCCATGCCTCACACCACGCCGCACTTTTCTTATCATGATGGCGTTCTGCACGCCGAATCCACCCCGCTGCCGCAAGTAGTCGCCGAATACGGCACTCCCCTGTACGTCTATTCGAAGGCGGCCCTGCTGGGCAACTTCGATGCCTACGCCGATGCCTGCAGCGGGCGCGACGCCCTGGTCTGCTACGCCATGAAGGCCAATTCGAACCTGGCCATTCTCGACATCCTGGCGCGCCGCGGCGCCGGCTTCGACATCGTCTCCGGCGGCGAGTTGCTGCGGGTGCTGGCGGTGGGCGGCGACCCGCAAAAAGTGATTTTTTCCGGCGTCGGCAAAAGCGTCGAGGAAATGCGCCTGGCACTGTCGCATGACATCCTGTGCTTCAACGTCGAATCGATTGCCGAACTGCACCGCCTCAACGAGGTGGCCGGCAGCATGGGCAAGAAGGCGAGAATTTCGCTGCGGGTCAATCCCAACGTCGATCCCAAAACCCACCCGTACATCGCCACGGGATTAAAAGCCAACAAGTTCGGCGTGGCCTTCGACGACGCGCTCGATACCTACCGCGCCGCCGCCGCCCTGCCGCACCTGGAAGTGGCCGGCATCGACTGCCACATCGGCTCGCAATTGCTGGACGACGCCCCGCTGCTCGAAGCGCTCGACAAATTGATTGAACTGATCGATGACCTGGCGCTCGAAGGCATCGTGCTGCACCACCTCGATATGGGCGGCGGCGTGGGCATCAATTACGGCGAAGTGGGCGAAGCGCCGCCGGTGCCGGTGTCCGATTACCTGGGACGCGTGTTCCGCCGCATCGATGCCTGGCGCCGCGAAAAATACGATGGCGCGCCGATCAAGGTGATTTTCGAGCCTGGCCGCTCGATCGTCGGCGATACCGGCGTGCTCTTGACCACCGTCGAGTACCTCAAAAAAGGCGACGAGAAAAACTTCTGCATCGTCGACGCCGCCATGAACGACCTGATGCGCCCTGCCCTGTATCAGGCCTGGATGGGCGTGCAGCCGGTGCAGCCGAGAAGCGGCGTGTCGGCCGACCTGTACGACGTGGTCGGTCCGGTGTGCGAATCGGGCGACTGGCTGGCGAGAGACCGCATCCTGTCGGCCGAACCGGGCGACGTGCTGGCCATCATGAGCGCCGGCGCCTACGGCCTGACGATGGCGTCGAACTACAACACGCGCGGACGCGCCGCCGAGATCATCGTCGACGGCGGCACGGTGCACCTGGTGCGCGAACGCGAACAGCCGGTACAGCTGTTCGCGCAGGAAAAAGTCATCCGCTGACTTGATCGGCCGGCCGCGCCGCCCGCGGCGTTTTGCCGGCCGGCGGCGTTTTGGTGAATTTCCAGTACAGCCGCATTGCCAGCAACAGCGCCACGATGCTGCCGAAAATGATCGGCTGCTCGAAATTGTGCTTGGCCGCCTTCATCCACCAGAAGTGCAAAATGCCCAGCGGCGCGATGATATAAATTAAGCGGTGCAGCCACTGCCAGCGCTTGCCGCCGAGCTTGCGGATCATGGCATTGGTGCTGGTGGCCGCCAGCGGAATGAGCAACACGAACGCTATAAAGCCGACCGTGATGAACGGACGTTTCACCACGTCCTTCCACATTTCGGCGACGTCGAAAAAATGGTCGAACCATAAAAACGTCATGAAGTGCAAAAAGGCATAAAAGAACGAAAACAGCCCCACTTCCCGGCGCAGCTTCAACAGCCAGTTCAGGCCGGTCAATTTTCGTACTGGCGTCACCGCCAGGGTGATGCACAGAAAATACAGGGTCCAGTCGCCGGTGCCGCGCGTGATGTGCTCGAGCGGCTCGACCAGCTGGCCGCTGACGGTCAGATAAGCCATTTTCAATACTGGAATCAAAGCCAGTATGAAAACGGCCGCCTTGACGGCACTGAGCTGGCGCGCGGTAGGAGTGAAAGCCACGATCAGAAATTCTTTTTCAAATCCATGCCGGTGTACAGCGAAGCGACATCGTTATACCCGTTGAACATCAAGGTCTTGCGCTTTTTCTGGAAAAAGCCGTCTTCGCCGATGCGGCGCTCGGTCGCCTGCGACCAGCGCGGGTGGTCGACGTCCGGATTGACGTTCGAATAAAAACCATACTCGGACGGCGCCGAAATATTCCACGCGGTTTTCGGCATGTCTTTGACAAAACGAATCTTGACGATCGACTTGGCCGATTTGAAGCCGTATTTCCACGGCACCACGATGCGCACCGGTGCGCCGTTCTGGTTCGGCAACACCTGGCCGTACATGCCCACCGTCAGCAAGGTCAGGGGATGCATGGCTTCATCCATCCGCAAGCCTTCGACGTAGGGCCAATTCAACACCCGGCTGTTGACGCCCGGCATCTGCTTGGGATCGGCCAGGGTGACGAATTCGACATATTTGGCATTGCCGGTCGGTTCGACCTTCTTGATCAGGTTCGACAGGGAGTAGCCGATCCACGGAATCACCATCGACCAGCCTTCCACGCAACGCAGGCGGTAGGCGCGCTCTTCCAGCGGCGCCAGCTTGCTCAAGGCATCGATGTCGATGGTCATCGGCTTTTTAACTTCTCCTTCGATCGACACCGTCCACGGCCGCGTTTTCAGGGTGTGGGCGTTGACGGCCGGCTCGGATTTATCGGTGCCGAACTCGTAGTAATTGTTGTAGGTGGAGGCGTCCTTGAACGGCGTCTGCTTGTCGAGCGCCGAGTAGGCGGGATTCAACTTGGCGGGCAGCTTGGCGGCGGCCGTTTGTGCAAACGCCTCGCGGTTGGCCATTTCCCACAGCGCGCCGCCGGCCGCGGCGCCCATCGCCATCTTCTTGATGAACTCGCGCCGCTGTTCATAGACAGCCTGCGGGGTGATTTCGGATGCGTACGGTATATCGAGACCGTTGGGGCGGCGGATCAGCATGGCGTTCCTTGATATTTGTGTAGGTTCAAAGGATGCGGCACGTTCCTTTGATAAGTCTTAACACTACACCAAATTGTCAAATGACTGCGTGAGATGACCCGCTTATAACTTGCCGTAGGAGTGCAGCCCGGACAGGAACATGTTGACGCCGAGGAAGGCAAAGGTTGTCACCAGCAAGCCGACCAGCGCCCACCAGGCCGCTACCCGCCCGCGCAATCCGCTCATCAAACGCATGTGCAGCCAGGCGGCGTAATTGAGCCAGACGATCAGCGCCCAGGTTTCTTTCGGGTCCCACGACCAGTAGCCGCCCCAGGCTTCGGCGGCCCACAGGGCGCCGAGGATGGTGGCGACCGTGAAAAACGCGAAACCGACGGAAATTGCCTTGTACATGACGTCGTCCAGCACTTCCAGCGCCGGCAGGCGGTCGGCGAGAATCCCGTGCGACTTGAGCAGATAGGCCGAACCGACCATGGCGGCCAGGGCAAAGGTGCCGTAGCCGATGAAATTGGCGGGCACATGAATTTTCATCCACCAGCTTTGCAGGGCCGGCACCAGCGGCTGGATGTCGGCGGCGTCGCGCGAGACGGTGTACCACAACAAGAAGCCGACCGCGGCGGCGATCACCAGCAGTACGAACGGCCCCAGCTGGCGGGTGGCATATCTCTGCTCGTAATACAGGTAAAACATCGCCGTGATCATCGAGAACAAAATAAACACTTCGTACAGGTTCGACACCGGGATGTGGCCGACGTCGCTGCCGATCAGATACGACTCGTACCAGCGCACCATCATGCCGGTCCAGCCCAGCACCACGGCGGCCCAGCACAGTTTCGAGCCGACCGCGCCGCCGAACGGCGAGCGGGCGACAAAGCCGACCCAGTAGAAGACGGTGGAAAACACGAACATGGTGCTCATCCACAGGATCGCCGACTGCGACGACAGCATGTATTTAAGGAAGAATTTTTTGTTGGCCAGCTCGAGGTTGCCGGCATACATCGCGATGGCCCAGAAGGCCAGCAGCGCCACCAGCGGCATCAGGGCGCGCACCGGCTTCCAGTGCCAGCCGAGGGCGGCAAAGGTGGGCACGGCGCAGACCAGGATGGCTTGCTCGTAGACATCCATGTAGCTGCCGTAGCGGCTCAGGGCAAACGCCGCGCCTGCCGCCAGCGCGATGGCGAACAGCCAGTCGAGCCCGTTCAAGCGGCGGAAGTAACCGGGCGCCTGCACGTAGGCGTCCTTGCTGCGGTTGACGGCGGCGTTGTTGTGGGATAGTTCCATTGCGTGTCTCCTGGGATAACCCTAGCTTACGCCGATTGCGCCAGCCTGGCTTCCATGTCCTTGAATTCATGCTCGAAATCGAGCGTCTTGCGCTGGGTGCTCATGGCCATCAAGCCTTCGCTGCCGGTTCCATTGCCGCCATCTTTGTCCGATATCCAGATCCACAGCCGGCGCTCGCGTATATAAAACATCGAGAACACGCCGAGGATCAACAGGAAGCAGCCGAGGTACACCACCTTCTTGCCGGGCGAGCGGCTCACTTGCAGCACCGAGGCTTTGACTTCGACAAATTCGTCCAGCTGCAGGTAGACCGGGGCGCCGTAAAACATGCTGTCCGACAGCGCCAGCATCGACAACTGCAAAAAGCGCGCGTGCGTTTCGCTCGGCGCCAGCGCAGGCAGACCGGCGTGCTCCCTGGCCACTTGCCACAAGTGCCACAGGCTGCCGTCGAGCATTTTCATGAAAATATTCGCCGCCTTGGTCTGCTCTTCCTGCGGCACCTTGATGCTTTGAATAAAATTTGCCACGGCAGCGAGGCCGCCGTCGCCCTTGCCGGTGCCGGCGAAAATCGCCAGCGTGCGCTCGGTCGATTCTTTCAACTGGCCGGACAAGGCGATCGACTCCGCGCTGGCGCCGGGCGGGATCGCCTGGCGCGCATAGCGGGCCGCCGCCTCGCTGCGCAGGGCCGGATCGGCCAGCGCCGCGCGCAGTCGCATCCAGTCGCGCACGCTGTGCTCGTCGTCGGCCGGGATGCGCAGGAAGCGGAATGCCTCCGCTTCGCTGGCGCGCATGCCGGACAGATACACCTGGGCGCCGTCGATGGTCACCGGCTGCATGTAATTCTGGTATTCGCGCGCCTGGCCGGTGCTGTCGCGCAGTTTGTATTGCACGCTCGGGCCGACATTTTTCAAATCCTTGTTGTTGGCGTTCTTGGCCGCCGAACCCGAATGTTTGTCGAGACTGGCCGACAGCTGCGCGTTCAGGCTCTCTCCCTGCTTGACCGCGCGGGCGTCCTGGCTGCCCATATTTTCCACGTTGAACGGCCGAAAGCCCGACCATTCGACGCTGTACTGCTCCGCGCCCCGCTTCAAGGCGGTGGCGGAATTGACCTCGCCCTTCAATGGAAACGCCGTCGCATCCGCTCCGGTCATCGGAAAGCCGGTCAGGGTCAGCTTGCTGCCGCCGTCGCCAAAGCTCGACTGGTACACCGCCACCCCTTTATAGATCAGGGGCTTGTTCACTTCGATGGTGGCCGGAAAAGTTTGATTGGTTTCGTGATCGCGAATGACGACGTCGCTGGCGAACAGTTTCGGCATGCCGGTCGAGTAGAAATCGATATGGAACTTTTTCAGCTCGATGGTAAACGGCAAATCCTGCACCAGCACGCCGTTTGCCTGCGGGATGATGGCCACCGGGCTGCTGCCGCCCTCGGGAATCTCGGTGTTGCCGCGAAACGTAGGATTGTTCAAGCTCAGGCGGTGCTGCGGGGGAATCTGCGCGATCACGCCGCTGCCGGTAAACGGCGTTTTGCCCATGAACCATTGCTGAAAGCGGATAGGTAAATCCGAGTCGAGCATGCCGCCCAACAAAATCACGATGATGGCGCTGTGGGCAAAAATGTAGCCCAGTTTGTTGAAGGCGCCCTTTTTGGCCGCCACCAGGGTGCCCTGCGGCTTGTCGACCAGTTTTACTTGATAGCCGGCATCGACCAGGCGGGCCATGCTTTGCGCGGCCAAGCCGGCGCGCGACAGCGGCGTGGTCCAGATCGCCTTGTGGTGAAAATTGCGCAGCGATTCCTCGCGCACGTTTTCGCGCCAGCTTCGCATGTCGCGCAACATCTTCGGGCCATTGCGGGTAATGCACAGGGCGGTCGAGGCGATCAGGAAGATCAGGATCAGCAGGAACCACCAGGCCGAATACACCGCGTACAAGCCGAGGTGCTTGAAAATTTCAAACCAGAACGGGCCGAACTGGTCGACATAGTTCGGCATCGGGGCGTTTTGCGGCATCACCGTGCCGATCATCGCCGAGATGGCGATGATGGCGAGCAGACTGATGGCGAACCGCATCGACGAGATCAATTCGATGAGATCGGCCGCGTGCGTCTGGCGGGTGCTGGTGTCGGTTACTGCGCTCATTACGATTCCTGTCTACAACAAAAAGGGCGGCCTGCTTGCGCCTGCCGCCCCCCTTAGATCATCCGCCCCGGTAAATTACTGCACGCCTTATTTCAAGCCGGCGATGTAGTCCGACACTGCCTTCATTTCATCGTCCGACATGCGCTGGGCCAGGGTGGTCATTTGCACACTGTTCTTGCGGCCGCCCTGGCGGAACGCCGTCAGCTGGGCAACGGTATAGTCCTGGTGCTGGCCGGCCAGGCGCGGATACTGGATCGGCACGCCGGCGCCGGTGGCGCCGTGGCAGCTGGCGCAGGCGGCCACGCCCTTGTCGGCAATGCCGCCGCGATAAATCTTGCGGCCCAGCTCGATGGTGTCCTTGTTTTTGGCCGCGCCCTGCTTGGCCAGCTGGGCGCCGACGTAGGCGGCGACGTTTTTCTTTTCTTCGTCCGTCATCATCTTCGCGTACGGCGTCATGATAGGATTAACGCGCGTCGGACCGGTAAAATCGACCAGCTGTTTATAGATGTAGTTCGGCACCTGGCCGGACAGTTTCGGGTTGGCGACGATGGTCGAGTTGCCGGCAGCGCCGTGGCAGGATACGCAGGCGGGCAAGCCGCGCGCGGTGTCGCCGCTGTCGTACAGGGTGCCGCCCTTGGCGGGATCGATTTTTGCCGCTGCGGGCGCGGCGGCGGGCGCGTGCTGGGCCTGCGCAGAACCGACGCTGGCGGCACTGACCACGGCCACAACGATCAGCGATTTCACAAATGCCGTAACGGCGGACGGGAACAAAGCTCGATTCATGCAAACACCCTGACCATGTAAAAATTGATTTTATTGAGGGGACGCCGGTCCGATGCGCGCTCTCGGAAAAGCGACTGGCGGTCTCTCGCCAAGGCATCGTAACCTCTTATTGTACAATAGCTTTCTTGCGTTATCGCCAGCTTTTATTGCAACACCCATATCCATGTCCAAACTCTGGCAAGCCCGTTTTTTCACCACCGTCAATCAATTGCGCGACCTGCCGACCACCGTCGCGCCGGAGATCGCCTTTGCCGGCCGCTCCAACGCCGGCAAATCGACGGCCATCAACATTCTCACCAACCAGAAGGGCCTGGCATTCGCCTCCAAGACCCCCGGCCGCACCCAGCACATCAATTATTTTTCCATCGGCGGCGCCCACGTGGCGCAGCACCGCAAGGATCCGGTGCGCGTCGATGAAATCGAAGCGCTGCTGGTCGACTTGCCGGGCTACGGCTATGCGGAAGTGTCCGGCTCGGCCAAGCTGCACTGGCAAAAACTGCTGGGAGATTATGTCCAGCGCCGCGAACAGCTGGCCGCGCTGGTGTTGATCATGGACTCGCGCCGCCCGTTCACCGATCTGGATATCCAGATGCTCGAATGGTTCGCTCCCACCGGCAAACCGATCCATTGCATTTTGACGAAAGCCGACAAGCTCAACCGCAACGAATCGACCAACGCCCTGCGTAAAGCCCAGCAGATGCTCGACAGCTACGTCGACGAGGACGGCGAAGGTTTTCCGTTCACGGTGCAGCTGTTTTCCGCGCTAAAACGCGTCGGTATCGACGAGGCCAATGACAAGATCATCGATTTATTGGGCCTGGTGGATGTCGAACCCGATCCGAACGCCGTACTCGTTGACCCCGTAGATTCAGACGACTGACTGCCATGCCTGCCCACATCCCTGCCGCTTACCCCTCCATCCGCCTGCGCCGCATGCGCCGCGATCCGTTTTCACGGGCGCTGATGCGTGAGAACACGATTACGCCGCATGACCTGATTTATCCCGTTTTCATCCTCGATGGCGAGAACCAGCGACAACAAGTGGCATCGATGCCAGGCGTCGAGCGGGTGTCGGTCGATCTGTTGATGGAAGTGGCGGCCGATTGCGTGGCGCTGGGCATTCCCGTGATCGCCCTGTTTCCCGTCATCGACGCTTCCCTCAAAACCTATGACGGCGTCGAGGCGACCAACCCGGACGGCCTGGTGCCGCGTGCAGTGAAAGCCTTGAAAGGGCGTTTCCCCGAGCTTGGAATCCTGACCGACATCGCACTCGATCCCTATACCACCCACGGCCAGGACGGCTTGCCCGACGAAAACGGCTACATCGTCAACGAAGCCACCATCGAGATGCTGATCAAGCAGGCGCTGACCAACGCGCGCGCCGGTGTCGACATCGTCGCGCCGTCGGACATGATGGACGGTAGAATTGGCGCCATCCGCGCCGCGCTCGAACAGGACGGCCACATCCACACCCGCATCATGGCCTACTCGGCCAAATACGCTTCCGCCTTTTACGGCCCGTTCCGCGACGCGGTCGGCTCCTCGGCCAACCTCGGCAAGGCCGACAAGAACACTTACCAGATGGACCCGGCCAATTCCGACGAAGCCCTGCGCGAAGTGGGCCTGGACCTGGCCGAAGGCGCCGACATGGTAATGGTCAAGCCGGGCATGCCATACCTCGACATTGTCCGCCGCGTCAAAGACGAGTTCCGGGTGCCGACCTTTGCCTACCAGGTCAGCGGCGAATATGCGATGTTGAAAGCAGCCGCGCAAAACGGCTGGCTCGATCACGACAAGACCATGATGGAATCGCTGCTCGCGTTCAAGCGCGCAGGCGCGGATGGCGTGCTCACGTACTTCGCTTTGGATGCTGCGCGGATTCTGCGGGCTTCGAAGTAGTCAGGATGGTTTGAACGAAA
>JAQGNM010000222.1 GCA_028291845.1 Massilia sp.
CGTCGCGGATCCGGCGGCTGCAGGGAATCTGGTAACGCTTGGCCACCGGGATGCGCGCGGTCGGGAGATTGCCGCCGGTCGACACATCGATGAGATCGACGTCCAGGCCTTTTAATCGGCGCGACAGTTCCACCGATTGATCGATATCCCAGCCGCCGGCGACCCAGTCGGTCGCGGAAATGCGGACGAACAGCGGCAGCTCGGCAGGAACCACGGCCCGGAGGCGCTCGGTCACACGCAGCACGAAGCGCATTCGGTTGTCCAGGCTGCCGCCGTACTGGTCGTTGCGCTGGTTACTGTGCGGCGACAGGAACTGGTGCAGCAGATAACCGTGCGCGGCGTGGATTTCGAGCACCTCGAATCCCGCCGCCAGGGCGCGCCGCGCCGCCGCCTCGAACGCGTCGACAATGCCATCGATGCCCGGTTCGTCGAGCGCGATGGGTGTCGGATCGCCGGCGTTGAAAGGAATCGGACTGGGTCCCACAACCGGCCAACCGCCCTCGCCGGCTGTCTTCAGGGTGGCGCCGCCGGTCCAGGGCGCGGCGGTGCTTGCCTTGCGTCCGGCATGCGCCAGCTGGATGCCGGCTACCGCACCTTGACTCTTCACGAAACGGGCGATGCGTGCCAGCGGCTCGATGTGCTCGTCGCTCCAGATCCCCAGGTCGCCTGGCGTAATACGGCCATCCGGGGTGACGCCGGTGGCCTCGACGATCACCAGGCCGGTGCCGCCGACCGCACGGCTGCCCAGGTGCACCAGATGCCAGTCGTTGGCCATGCCTTCCTCGGCTGAATACTGGCACATCGGTGCCATGGCGATGCGGTTGCGCAGGGTCAGACTGCGCAGGCTCAGCGGGCTGAGCAGGTCGACCTCCGGAACTTCCTGGTCGTGCGAGGCGTCCGCCATGGCGCCATGCTGGAATGCCTGGGCGGCCAAGCCCGCAGGTTGGGCTATATCCGAGTTCATCGCTTGTCTCCGGCTGCAAAACGGGAAGCCACTTAGACAGGCATCAAAGACATACGTTCCCTCAGATTGGTAGCCGGCATGATGCCCCCTGGAAAGCGTCATGTAAGGCATAAGTGTTTGTATTGCGATTGAACACGCAAGCTTGCGCGACCGGGCTAGCGGATCACATCGGCGTCCGTCGCAGCGTCGACACGCGGTGTTTACCCGCGTAACACGGAGTTGCCGCTGTACAAGGTGCGCTGATCGATTGCACTCGGTGTGCCAGCCAGAGCGGGGGCCGAGGGTCAAGTCCGAAAAGACACAAGCTCAGCCGTTACGCGCCCGGTTGATCGCTGCTTAGTGTTCTGTTCGTGTCCGTTTTTCGGACTTGACCCTCTGCCGTGCCGCTCCTTCGTACTGCGTTTCAGCGCCACGGCCAAACGCTTTTACGACCGCAAGAAAGCCCGCACTAACGGAGCGGTGGCCACCAAGGCGCTGACGCACAAATTGGCGCGGGCCTGCTACCACATGTTCAAGGAGCAAACCGTATTCGACGAGAACGCTGTTTTTCATGACCGTTCAAGGCGGTGCCAGCGAGCCAGCCCGAAGGTTGGACAGTGAGCCACCAGATCCGATTGGACGCTGACCACCGCCGCCAGTGCAACAGGCAATCGCCCGGATCGCGAGCCACGCAAGGGTGGGACCGACCCGTTCGGTAACCATTGATCTGTAACCCAAATTGGGACGCGAGACGGAACCAATGTTTTTCTGGGGCGGCCAGAAGGCTGCCTGGGCCCCGCGGTGCAGTCGGTCGCGGTGCTAGATCCTGATGGATGACTGGTGCGAATTGTTCGCAAACCAGACGACGAGAAAACGGGCGCGATAGGCCGAGTCCTTGCGCCTTCCATCTCGCGACGTCATCAGAAGTAATCGGCACGCGTCTCATCGTTTTGTCTAAAGCAATCACAGCAACGGCACGGTGCGCAGGCCGGCTATTCAACTACTCTATACCGAGATACTGAGGTAATCAAGGAGATGTGCCGTAAGGTTGTACGCACTACTCATGCCATTACATTAATTAATCGTTAGCATCTTAATTACCTTTTGCTATACGGATACAGTATGCTGCCACTACAATTTACTCAAAAATACTTCTTTTCTTCCCTTGAAATAAGATGTATTTTGCGCAATATTGGCAGCTTGTGCTTCCAGCGAGAAATATAAATTCCTATGGTTACCTCTCCCTTTGCTGTCGATGTTCTGATCGTTTGTGCACTTTTTGATGAGTATCAGGCTTTACTCGACGTCACTGAAGACATCGTTGAGCCGGGCTGGGTAGAAGGAACGAGTAGAAGCGGTTGGCTGACGGCGAGTGCTACTTTCCAAGGAACGCATGGACAACCTATTCACATTTTCGCCACTTTTGCTAGCGGCATGGGTCGAGAAATCGCGCTGGCAACGGTCATGGAACTCTTGAACGAGCACCCTGCGCGGTGCGTGGCGATGAGCGGTATCTGTGCAGGTCGACGCGGGAAGGTCTCTCTTGGAGATGTGATTTTCGCCGATCGCCTTTATTCCTATGACGCGGGTAAGGTCACCGTAGAGGACGGTGTAACGAAATTCGAAGGCGACGTTCTCCAGTTCAACCCTAGTCGCCATTGGGTGCAGCGCATGATTGCTGTTTCTAACTCGACGCATCCCTCGTTGGTGAACACGCGTCCTGAACCAACACACGAGCAGCAGGAAGAATGGGTTTTGCGCCGTTTGATCGATGGCGAAAATCCATTACAGGCGCCGGACTTGAAGACAGCGTGTCCAGACTGGCCAGACATTGTCCATCGTCTGTCCCGACGCAAGTGGATCGAAAAAGGACTGACACTCACCGATGACGGCCGTGTACGTGCTGACGAACTTCGCTTATCTTACCCGGACGGGCCCGCTCCAGGGAAGCCATTTGCAGTACACGTTGGGCCGATTGCTACAGGCGCCTCAGTTGTAGAGGACGCCGGAATTTTTCCTCGTCTTGCGCAAAGCATGCGCAAAGTACTGGGCATCGACATGGAAGCTAGCGCGCTGGGTGCGGCAGGACATTTCCGAGACGTTCCTGTTGTAGTGGTCAAAGCAGTTTCCGACTTCGGTGACCCCTTTAAAGACGATCGATTCCGCAATTTCGCAGCACGTGCTTCGGCTGAATACCTCGTGCGCTTGCTGAAAATGTCGATGGATTTGCTGCCTGGTAAAACGATCTTGAATAGTTCGGCCAAGAGCCCAGCAGCATCAGGCGTGCCAATGGAATTAATTGACACGCTTGCCGAACTCTATCCGGAATCTGGACAAGCACGTGCAGTCTGGGAACGCGCTGGAGGTAAGGGCTCTGAAGTAGAAAACGTCAGTCGGCCCCAAGACCTCTGGCAGCGACTATGGCTGCGCAGCACCCGCGGCGCGTCCGTCCGACCAGGCATGCTCTTGCAAGCTGCCGCAACTGACGCTCCTTTTAATGAAGTGATCCAGAAGCATCTGGCGAACTGGTCGTAACTGGTCGTAAGAGAGGAAATACGATGGGCAGAATACTGACCGACTTGATCGCAGCTGGTCTTGTGACGAAACTGGATGGAAAAGACGAACGCTTGGACAAGATGAGCCGTGCAGCGAATACGCTTGCTAAGGAACTGCGAAAGAATCGGCAACTGCTGATTCCCGCAATACTTACC
>JAQGNM010000240.1 GCA_028291845.1 Massilia sp.
CCGCTGGTCCGTCTTCTATTTTCCGCATCGATCGCCGGCGCCGCCTCGATCGCCTGCGCCCAGGCCGACAAGCCAGTCACCAGCTTTCCCTACACCCCCGGCCTGGACGTCAACGCCATGGACCGCAGCGCCGATCCTTGCGTCGACTTTTATCAGTTCGCCTGCGGTGGCTGGATGAAGAACAATCCGGTGCCGGCCGACCAGGCGCGATGGTCGGTCTACGGTAAGCTGACCCAGGATAACCAGCGATATCTGTGGGGCATTCTCGACGGCCTGGCACAGAAAACCACAGGGCGCAGCGGCACCGAGCAGCAGACCGGCGACTATTTTGCCGCCTGCATGGATGAAAAGGCCATCGAGGCGCGCGGGGCGGCGCCTTTATTGGGGTATTTCGAGCAGATCGACGGCATGCGCACGCTGAAAGACTTGCCGGCGGTGCTGGCGCGCTTGCATCTGGCGCTGGCCGATGAAGGCTTGTTTTTTTCCTTCGGCGCCAACCAGGATTTCGGCAATTCCTCGCAAGTGATCGCCTTTGCCAGCGGCGGCGGGCTTGGCTTGCCGGACCGCGATTCCTATTTGAAGACCGACGCCAAATCGGTCGACATCCGCGCGAAATATGTCGCCCACATCGCAAGGACGTTTGCGCTGCTGGGCCAGTCCGGCCTCGAGGCGCAGCGCTCGGCCGCCACCGTCATGCGCATCGAAACGGCGCTGGCCAAGGCGACCTTGACGCGCGTCGACAAGCGCGATCCGTATAAACTGTTTCACAAGATGAATGCGAAAGGCTTGCAGGCGCTAACCCCCGGCTTCGACTGGAACGCGTATTTGACGGCGCTGGGCGAAAACAAACTCAACACCTTCAACGTGACCGAGCCGAACTTTTATAAAGCGCTCGACCGGCAGTGGCGCGCCAACGACCTGGCCGCCATCAAGACCTATCTGCGCTGGCACGTCACGCGCGCCAGCGCGCCGGCGCTGTCGTCGAATTTTGATGAGGAACATTTTGACTTTTTCAGCCGCACGCTGCGCGGCATCAAGGAGCAAAAGCCGCGCTGGAAGCGCTGCGTGACTCTGGTCGATGCACAATTGGGCGAGGCGCTGGGTCAGGAATTCGTCAGGCGCGCCTTTTCGCCGGCCTTGAAGGAAAAGGCCCTGCACATGACACGCCAGGTGGAGGCAGCCATGCAGAAGGACATCGAATCGCTCGACTGGATGAGCCCCGACACCAAGGCCAGAGCACAGGAAAAGCTGAAAACCATCGTCAACAAGATCGGCTACCCCGACCGCTGGCGTGACTACAGCAGCTACCTTGTCAAGCGCGACGACTTCGCCGGCAACGTCGAACGAGGCAATCTGTTCGAAGCGCGCCGCCAGCTGGCCAAGATCGGCAAGCCGCTCGACCGCAGCGAATGGAGCATGACGCCGCCGACGGTCAACGCGTATTACAACGCGCAGATGAACGACATCAACTTTCCGGCCGGGGTGCTGCAGCCGCCCCTGTACGACGACAAGATGGACGACGCGCCCAATTATGGCAACACCGGCGGCACCATCGGCCACGAGTTGACCCATGCCTTCGATGACGAAGGCCGCCAGTTCGACGCCCAGGGCAACCTGAAGGATTGGTGGACCAAAAAGGATGCCAAGGCCTTCAACGAGCGCGCCCAGTGCATCGTCGACCAGTACGCCAAATACGTGGTGGTGGACGACATCAAGATCAACAGCAAGTTGACCCTCGGCGAAGACGTCGCCGACCTGGGTGGCCTGATCCTCGGCTGGATGGCCTGGCAGACGCAGATGGCGGGCATGCCGCAGCAGGCCAGCGTCAGCCGAGACGGCTTGACGCCGGAGCAGCGCTTTTTTGTGGGCAATGCGCAATGGGCCTGCGAAAACGACCGCCCGGAAAACCAGCGGGTCAGCGCCATGACCGATCCGCATTCTCCAGGCAAGTATCGGGTGAACGGCCTGGTGGTGAACATGCCGCAATTTGAAAAGGCGTTTGCCTGCAAGCCGGGGCAGCCGATGGTGGCGGTCAAACGCTGCCGTGTCTGGTAAAGCATGAACCGGCCGGCAATCGCGCCGGCCCTTATTCGATGAAAGAATTTCCATGAAAATCGCCTTGTTCGCCGCCGTCTTGTGCACCGCCTTGCCGGCCTTCGCCGCCGAACCGAAAACCTACACGGTCGATATCAGCATGGCCACCTCGACCGGCATCTCGACACCGCGGGTGCAGGTCAAGGAGGGTGAGAGTTTCAAGATTGTCACCGGAGAAGAGAACGCCAAGGTGTCGGCCTCGTTCACCGTCAGCGCGGTGCCGCCAGCTTCGGTCAAACTTGCCGGCTCGGTGCGCTGCGCCGATGGCGCCGCCGCCACGCCGACCCTGATCGCCAAACTGGGCGAAGCGGCCAGCGTGAATGTGAGCGGGCCGGCCGAGGTGCGCTGCCAACTGACCATGACGGTGAACGAGGAAAACCAGCCGGCCACGACAAAGTAGCTTCCCCACTATGTAACATCAAGCAAGCGACATCGACCCGCTTGCGGCCTTCCCGCAACAGCTTTTGTCTTGTATGCCAGCCGCGTTGACAGCGGCATGGGCCGGGCGTAGATTTGGTCTCAGCGGCTAGCACGGTCGTTCTATTTTTCTCCGTAGCGCCGTTCCAAAACAATAAACCGAATACTCCTGGAGACGAAATGAGCAAATTCTTGCGGTGCCTTGTCACGGTTGTACTTCTCTCGATGGCCGCCTTCAGCAGCCTGGCCAGCGCCACCAACTACACCTTGTGGGTCAACGGCCGTACCGGCGGCGGCACGGTCGGCGACTACAACAGTTTTACCTATTGGGGGCCGGGCACGACGGCGGCCGGCATCAATAAAAAATCGGTCAACTGGGACGGCCGCAGCAGCATCGCCTCGCAAAGCGGCAAGATCCGCGACGCCTTCGACTGCTTTTGCACCGGATCGAACTGGTGCTACGTGGCCACCCACAGCGCCGGCGACTTGATCGTCGGCTACACCCTGGCCAATTACGGCGCCTCTTCGCGCCTGAAGAAGAATGCGGTGGCGGGCGCCGGCGGCACTTGCGGCAACAGCGACGGCAGCGCGCAGACCGGATGGAACATCAAATGGGTGAGGGCGGCCTCGGGCGCCGCCGGCGGATCGGAACTGTCCGACGTCGGCTCATGGACCACCTCGGAGCCGCTGGTCGCCGACCTGAAGACGACCACCGCGCGCGCCATGTACAACCATAACAGTACCGCCGGCGTATGGTTCTACATGTATGCGGGCGCCTCCGGCACCGCCTATTCGGGTATCCTGCCAGGACAGGACGACGAGGCGGTGGCTTACCACAGCAGCGGCGGCGTGGCGGGCAGTGGCGGCGGCTCGTATTGCAATCCGAGCGACTGGCTCTGTAACGACTTGACACTCGGCAGCGCCGCCAACGAAGGCGGCAGCGCCAAGTGGAGTTATCACAGCGTGTCCTTCCGGGACGACAATGAAAGCTACAACCACTATACGGCGGGCAACTGGCACGGGATCGTGTCGGTGGTGCGAAGTGCGATGGTGAGCAGTGCGATCTGAAGACGACCCCAAAAAACGCCGGCGATTCATGCCGGCCGCCGCTGGCATTGCGCTTGTCGCTGTGCTGGCCGGCATCGCCTGGCTGATCGGCGCCGAACGCGCCGACAGCCAGGCCGCCATCGTCGTCGCCAGCGCCGCCGCGCCGGCGCCCGCTTTATCGGGCGCCGGCGCAGCGCCGCCGGGGGTCGTCATCTCAGCCATCTCCCCGGCCGAACGACGCCGCCAGCTGCTGGAAAACGTCCAGCTGACCGAGCACACCTACTGCAACTACCGCGACAGCAGCAAGTACCCGCATACCTCGCGCCCGATCGCCGAGCAGCCCGATCAGGTGTACCCGAACGCACCCGTCAGTGAAGCAAACGCCATGCGCAAGGATGGCGGCGGCGCCGATCCGAACGTGCTGATCCAGACCTCGCAGACGCGGGTCTACCTGGCCGCCGGCGAGTCGGTGTCGTTTTCCCTGCGCGCCGTCGACAAGGACGGCGCCGTGCTGCCGCTGGTGGTCACCGGCGCCACCGCCCAGGGCATGAATTTCGGCAAGCAACGGCCGCTGTCGCCCCTGTCGCTACCGTTTGTCGACGACGGCAGCGGCGCCGATCCGGTGCCCGGCGACAGCGCCTTCGCGGCCACCCTGACGCCGAGCCAGAGTTCGCTGGCCAATTTCAATGGCACCATCCGCACGCGGGTGGCCTACAGCGTCGGTGGCCAGAACGGCAGCGTTGCCTTCGATGTCATCAACAGCGCCGAACTACCCGCCGTTTGGATGGGTGCAGCCCGCGAAACGGTGGAAAACGGTTCGCTCAGCTACGTGTTGAAAGCCGATATCCGCAGCCCCGGACGTTACGTGGTCAGCGGCCGGGTCGACGATGCAAAAGGCAAACCGTTTGCGCTGGTCAATTTCAATGAAATGCTGCAGAGCGGACCGAACGAGATCAAATTGACCGTGTTCGGCAAATTGCTGCGCGATCAGGAGGCGGCCTTGCCGCTGACCCTGCGCGATGTCGATGCTTATCTGTTGAAAGAAAATACCGACCCGGACCGGGCGCTGATGCCTCGCCTCGAAGGTAAAGTGTTGACGGGGAAATCGTACCCCTTGAAAAGTTTTGATGACGGCGAGTGGCGCAGCGAGGAACGCGAGCGCCACCTGGCCGAGTTCGGCAAGGACATGAAGGCGGCGCGCGCCGCCTTCGCGGTGGTCGATGCGGCGCACTTGCCGGCACCGGCCTGTCCCCTGCCGTGAGGGTGGCAGGGGGCGATCAGCTTCAGCGGAAGGAGTAGCTGAGGTTCAGATAAGCGCTGCGTCCGCGCGGATCGGTGTAGCTGGGATCGTAGGTGGCAAGGAAAAAGTATGCCTGGTTGGAAAACGGCGGCGGCGTGTCCGCCAGGTTGAGCACCCCGGCGCGCAGTTTCATCTGCTTGGTAATGGCCCAGCTGCCCGTCAAATCCCACAGCGAATAGGCCTTCACCTGGTTCGCCGGCAGCAGTTTATTCGCGGCCGGGTCGTAGGTGGTGTTCTGGTCCGTGTAGCCTGACGAGTACTGGTTGGCCAAGGTCAGCGACAGCGCTCCCAGGTCCCAGTCCAGGCTGGCGCGATGGCGCCAGCGCTGGATCGCCTGGTCGTTCAGAAACACGCCGAGGTTGCTGCG
>JAQGNM010000249.1 GCA_028291845.1 Massilia sp.
CAAACCCACCTGCGCCTGCCGTCCGAACAGCCGGTTGGCCTGGCCAGTGTTGCCGGTATCGACCGAAAGCCCGTTTTCGAGGACGAAAAATGCCTGCAAGCCGTTGCCCAGATCCTCAGTGCCGCGAAAGCCCAGGCGTGACGGAAATGAACCAGTCAAGGTCGGCATCTTGGTCAGTCCGCTGCCTGCTGCATTGACGTTGGTGGTGTGAACCAGACCGGTATCGACGATGCCGTAAATGGTGACGTTCGACTGGGCAGATGCTACGGACGCGACGAGGCCGCACAGCAGCGCCGCAGCGCCACGGATAGTGTTTTTCATAAAGTCTCCAATATTATGTAGTTTTGGCCGTTCGATTATCGAACACATGGTTGTTAATCGAAC
Source organism: Massilia sp. (assembly GCA_028291845.1). GTDB lineage: Bacteria > Pseudomonadota > Gammaproteobacteria > Burkholderiales > Burkholderiaceae_D > JAFCUW01. The sequence goes on from JAQGNM010000249.1 coordinate 385, forward strand.
GGTATTTGGATACTATTGGTAACATTGGACCGTGTCAACACATTAAGCAGGCAAACAAATCTTGTGACGAAACGCAACGGTTCTGGCAGGATCAAGAGTGACAACAACACACAGGAGACAAGCATGACAATGAAAAGTACGCTGTTGGCGGCTGCCGCAGCCATGGCGGCAATGGCGTTCAGCGCCACGCTCGCCTTCGCCCAGGACACCATCAAGATTGGGGTAATCGCCTCGTTCTCCGGTCCCTTCGCGGACTATGGAAAATCGATGGAAGGAGGAATCAAGGCCTACATGGCGCAGCATGGCAGCAGCGTGGCCGGCAAAAAAATCGAGGTGATCTACAAGGATACGACCGGGCCGTCGCCGGAAATCGCCAAGCGGCTGGCGCAGGAACTGGTGGTGCGCGACAAGGTGGACTTTCTGGCCGGCTTCGGCCTGACGCCGGAAGCGCTGGCAGTGGCGCCGATCGCCGAACAGGCCAAAAAGCCGATGATCATCATGAATGCGGCGACCTCGATCATCACCACCAAGTCCGATTACATCGCGCGCTTTTCCATGACGCTGCCGCAAGTGTCGGCCCCGATGGGAAGCTGGGCGCTCAAAAACAATATTCGCAAAGTGGTGACCGTGGTGGCCGATTACGGCCCCGGGATCGATGCCGAAAAAGCCTTCGCCGAGCGGCTGACCAAAGGAGGCGGCAGTGTTACGGAAGCTATCCGGGTGCCTTTGCGCAATCCTGATTTCGCCCCATACATTCAGCGAATCAAGGATGCCAAACCTGACGCCGTCTTCGTGTTCGTGCCCGCAGGCGAACAAAGCATCGCGTTCATGAAGGGTTATCGCGAGCGTGGCCTGGCCGAGGCAGGCATCAAGGTCATCGCCACCGGCGACCTGACGGACGACCACGTATTGCCGGCGATGGGCGACGCGACGCTCGGCGTCATCACCACCTTCCACTACTCGGCGGCGCACAAGTCGCCGGAAAACGACGCTTTCCTGAAGAGTTTCGCGGCGGCCAATCCGGCAGGCGGCCGGCCGAATTTCATGGCGGTGGCCGCGTATGACGGCATGGCTGCCATCTACCAGGTGTCGAACAAGCTGGGCGGCAAAATCGACGGCGACAAGGCCATGGCAGTGTTAAAGGGCATGAAACTGAACAGCCCGCGCGGCCCCATCATGATCGATCCGGCCACCCGCGACATCGTGCAAACCGTGTATGTCCGCAAGGTGGAAAAAGTCGGCAACGAGCCGTACAACGTCGAATTCGACAAGTTCACCGATCAGAAGGATCCCGGCAAATAAGCATCGTCAGCGAGGAAAAAGGCCCGCCGCGTGGCGCCACGGGCGGGCTTTATTTTGCTGCGCGACAGACTACAGGTCCAGCACCAGCAGCGCCGATTTCGCCCGCGAGCAGCACGGCGTGAATTCCTGGTTGCTGGCATGTTCCTCGTCGGTCATGTACATGTCCCGATGCTCGGGCTCGCCCTCGAGCACGCGCGTCAGGCAGGTGCCGCACACCCCTTCTTCGCACGAATACGGTATGTCGATGCCATGCTCCTCGAGCACCTTGATGACGGTGCGGTCTGCCGGCACCGTGAACACCTGGCCGGTCGAGGCGATCTTGACGTCGAAGGGCTGGTCGCCGGCAGTGTCGACAGCGGCAGCCGAAAAGTATTCGACATGCAGCCGCTCGCCCGGCCAGCCTTGCGCACGCGCGCCGCCCAGCACGAATTCGATGAAGCCGCCCGGCCCGCACACATACAAATGCGTGTCCGGCGCTTGCGCGGCCAGCAAGGCCGGCAAATCGAGCTGCTGCCCGGCGCCGCCGTTATCGAAGTGAAAGTGCACCTTGTCCGCGTACGGTGCGGCGGCGATGCGCTGGCAAAACGCCGTGCGCTCGGGCGTGCGCGCGCTGTAGTGCATCTCGAACGAGGCGCCCTGCGCCTGCAACTGCTCGGCCATCGCCAGCATCGGCGTGACGCCGATACCGCCCGCCATCAGCAGCGTGTGGGGGGCCGGCACCAGCGGAAAATGGTTTTTCGGCGCGCTGATGCGGATCACCGCGCCGCCATGGATATTGTCGTGCATCGCTTGCGAGCCGCCCCGCGAGGCGGGATCGCGCAGCACCGCGATCTGGTAGCGCTGCGTTTCGCCGGGCGCGTTGCACAGCGAATACTGGCGCACCAGCTGGTCCGACACGTGCACGTCGATGTGGGCGCCGGCCGTGAACGGCGGCAGCGGCTGGCCGTCGGCGCGCACCAGCTCGTAGCTGCAGATGCCGTCCGCTTCGACCGTCCTGGCGCCGACCTTCACTTCGATGGTGTCCATGCCGGCGCTGCTCATGCCGCGGCCTCGCGCGCCAGCCACTTGTCGATGATCTTGCGCGACTGCACGCCGCCGGCGTCGATGTTGAGCATCAACAGCTTGCGATCGGGATGGCGCAGCATGTTTTGCTGCTGCAGTTCGAGCATGGCGCGGTCTTCGCTGAAAATCTGCGCCTGGCCGGCGCGGATGCTGTCGGTGAGGGCGGCGTCCTGCGGCTTGAAGTTGCGTGCCATGCCCCAGAAATACCAGTGCGAAGTTTCGGTTTCCGGCGTGATGAAGTCGACCACGATGGAGGACACCTTGACCGCGGGGTCGGCATGGTAGCCGCCGTGGCCGGCGTGGGCCACGCCCACTTCGATCATCACATGGCTCGGTGCGTTGAAGCGGCAGATCTGCCAGCGGTCCACCGGCACGTCGCCGTCCAGGCCGTTGCCGCGCAAGGCGCCGCGCCAGAACGGCGGCGCGGTGATGTTCTCCATGAAGCGGCTGGTGATCACCTCCTCGCCTTCGACGCTGGTCTTGACCGGCGCCTCGTCGATTTCCTTCTGGCCGATGGACGATGCGTGCACATAGGTTTCGTGGGTCAGGTCCATCAGGTTGTCGACCATCAGACGGTAGTCGCAATTGATGTGATACAGGCCGCCGCCGTAGGCCCATTCCGGGCTGACCGCCCATTCGAGGTGGTGGATCTCGGCCGGGTTGGCCAGCGCCTGGTCGCCCGGCCACACCCAGATGAAGCCGTAGCGCTCTTCCACGGCGTAGCTGCCGATGCAGGGAAAGCCGCGCGTGCGCTGGCCCGGCATGCTCACTACCTTGCCGTCGCAGCCCATTTCAAGGCCGTGGTAGCCGCATACCAGGTTGCCGTCGCGAACGAAGCCGAGCGACAGCGGCGCGCCGCGATGGGGGCAAAAGTCTTCCACCGCCGCCACCTTGCCTTCGGCGCCCCGGTAGAACACCATTTTTTCACCGCAAATCATGCGGCCCAGGGGTTTGTCGGTGATTTCGTCGGGCATACATGCCACATACCAAGCGTTTTTCGGGAACATCTTTGTCTCCTTTGTAATTTGACTGATATTCAGTACACTGAATGTTAGAAAAAGTATCCTCCAACCCGGGGTCGAAGTAAACTGTGTTTTTGTATTTTTGATGGTGCATTGCACCAAACCGCCTCCCGCCATGCCCAACGAGAACCAATTTCTGAATCTGTACGAACATCCAGGGCACCTGTTGCGGCGCGCCCAGCAAATTTCAGTGTCGATTTTTTTCGAAGAAATGGGCAACGAGCTAACGCCCGTGCAATATGCAGTTCTTAGCATACTTTCCAACAATCCCGGCATCGACCAGGTATCGGTGGCGGGCTTGGCCGCGATCGACACCTCCACCGGTGCGCTGGTGTGCGCCCGGCTGGAAGAAAAGGGCTTGATCGATCGTCAGGTGATTCCCCATAACCGCCGCAAGCGCGCCCTGTTTTTGACCGCGGCCGGCAGCGCGCAGCTGGCCGCCATGTTGCCTGGCGCGCAGCGCCTGCGTGAACGCTTGCTGGCGCCCCTGTCGGAGACCGAGCAGTCCCAGTTCATGGTCCTGCTCGGCAAGCTGGTGCAGGAAAATAACAGTTTCAGCCGCGCCCCCCTGGCTGGGGCGCTGTCCCAGGACGCCGCCCTGCCCGCCCCTTAAAACAGGTGATGCACGCCGATCCGCAGCACCCGCTGCGACTGCCCCGAGGCCGGCGCGGCGCTGTTGATCACCGCCTGCACCCCGGCGCCGCTGGCGCGCTGGTAAGCCGCCGCCGCATACAGGGTCGAGCGCGCCGACAGTTTGATCTGGTCGATCACATTGAACTGGTGCCAGCGCGCGTTTTCCAGGCGCGAAGTGGCCGCCGACACCCCCAGCACATTGGCGGCGCCCAGCGCGATGTCGGCGCCCGCTTCCAGGTTGCGCTGGGTGGCCGAACGCCCGCGCGCATCGAGCTTGATCTGGGTCAGCATGGCGTGCGGCGTCACCGTGCCGACCTTGTAGGCGGCGGTGATGCCGCTGCTGGTGACCTTGTCGGCGGCAAAGTTGGTGTAGGTGGCGTCGACGGCGGCGACATTGCGGCTGAGCGTCTGCCCGAGCAGGCTGTTGATGCCCAGCGTGGCGCCAAGGTTGATGGCGCGGTTGTTCGACACCGTGTACGCGGCGGCGGCGCGCAGATTGGCGCCGACGTAGCGCGCGCCCAGGCTGTAGGAGCGGGCGCGGTTGAAGTCGTCGGGCTGCTCGCCGAAGCCGTTCATGGCGCCGAGGGTGAAGCCGCCGAAGGTGGGCGTCTCATATTTCACCGCATTGTCGAGCTGGAACTGGTTGGCTTGGTTGTCGAGATTACCGGGGTGGAAAAAATAGGCCGAGCCGAGAAAGCCGTTGCTGGTGAAGCGCAAGTACTCATACAGGAAATCAGGCATGTGGCCCAGGCTCAGGGTGCCGGCCTTGGTGCCGATGCCGACCAGGGCATAGCGGCTGAACAGCACGCCAGTCCGCTTGATGGTGCCGTCGTCGAGGTTGAAGCCGTTTTCCAGCTGGAAGAAAGCGCGCATGCCGCCGCCCAGGTCTTCGCTGCCGCGAAAACCGAAGCGGTCCGGCGAACGGTTGCCCGTGTCGAGCTTGTTGCTGTGCGCACCTCGCTCGTCGTTGAAATTCGACACGCCGGCGTCGACGCTGCCATAGATGACGACACCGTCGCCGCTGGCCGCCGACTGGGCCCACGCCACGCTTGACGCCAGCAACAGGCCGATCGCCACACCCAAGTTTTTGCGCTGCATATTGTCTCCTCGTTGAAATTACTTTTTTAATAAACTAGGTAATCTTGCGCAGCCGTAGCAGCGCCACCGGGACGCCCACACCGGCGGCCGCGGCGGCCAGCCACAAGGTGCTGGCGGCACCGGCCGTACCATACACATCGAGCATGACGGTGGCCAGCGCGGCGCCGGCCGTCATGCCGATCATGCGCGCCATGGTCATCAGGCCGCCCGCGGCGCCGCTGCGTTCGCGCGGGGCCGAGGTCAGCATCAGGCGGTTGTTGGGGGTCTGGAACAGGCCGAAACCGATGCCGCACAGCGCCACCCGCCAGACGATGTCGAAGTCGGCGGGTTGGGCGGACACGGCCGGCAGCAGCGCCAGCGCGACCAGGCCCAGGCAGAACACCGCCAGCCCGGCGGCGCCCACGCGGCCGGCGTCGAAGCGGTCCGACAGCCGGCCCGACCACGGCGCCACCACCACGATCACCAGCGGCCACGGCGTCATCAACAGGCCGGTGGCGGCCGCGCTGCGGCCCATCTCGCTGATCAATAGAAAGGGCAAGGCCAGCATGGCGCTGGTCTGCGCCGTGTAGGAAGCCACCGAAGTGGCCACCGACAGGCGCAACACCGGCAGGCGCAGCAAGTCGAGCGGCAGCAGCGGCGCGCTGCGTCCCCGCTGCTGCAGCACCAGCACGATGGCGGCCAGCACCCCGGCGGCCAGCATTGCCAACGCGGGGCCGTGTCCGCCGGCGTCGCCCAGGTGGCTGGCGCCGATCACCAGCAGCGCCAGGGTGGCGCCGTTGAGCAAGGCGCCGGTGAGATCGAAGCGGCGCGCCAGCGGGGTGCCGGCCGGCAGGATGCACGCGGCCAGCAACAGCGCGCCCACGCCGATCGGCACATTCAGGCCGAACAGCCAACGCCAGCTGCCAAGCGACAGCACGCCGGCAGCCACGCTGGGCCCGAGCGCCGCCGAGACGGCCACTGTCAGCGCCAGATAGCCGATGCCGACACCGGTCATTTTTGCCGGGAACACCGCGCGCAGCAGGGCCGGCACGATGGTCGACACGCAAGCGCCACCGAGTCCCTGCAACACGCGCGCGGCCACCAGGGCCGGCAACCCGGGCGCGAGCGCGCACAGCAGCGAAGCCACGGTAAACACCAGCAAGCCGGCCATGAACACCCGCTTGTAGCCGAGTTTTTCGCCGAGCGACGCCAGCGGCAGCACCGCCACCGCCATCGCCAGCTGGTAGGCGGTGACAACCCACACCGCCTGCGCCGCCTGCACGCCGAGGTCGGCGGCGATGGCGGGCAAGGCGACGTTGGCGATCGAAGCATCGAGGTTGCCGAGGAAGGTGCCTGAAAGAATAGCG
>JAQGNM010000270.1 GCA_028291845.1 Massilia sp.
CGTGGCATGGCGAGGCCCGCGTGCTGGCCTCGCTGATGCTGTTCTGGGTGGCCGAAGACTATCTGTGGTTCGTCATCAACCCGGCCGCCGGCTGGCGCCGCTTCAACCGCGCCTTCGCCACCTGGCACAAGACCTGGTGGTGGCTGGCGCCGGCCGATTACTGGGTGTTTCTGATCCTGTCGGCACTGCTGTACCGCTGGTGGTTGCTGTCGGCGAGCGCCGCCGTGGTCAGCTAGTTGCGCGTTTGCTGATCGCCCGGCCCAGCAGCAGCGCGCCGACCGCGGCGCCGACCAGCGCGGTGGTGCTGGACGAAAAGCCGACCACGGTCGATGCGGCGATCTTGCCGGCCTTCGGCGCCAGCAACTGGGCGCGCCGCTTGGTCATCTGCACACCGAGCGCGCTCAGGCGTTCGCTGCTGAGCAAGCGCTCCGCATCGGGCAACAGCACGGTTTCCTCGTCGGCCACATGCTTGATAACGTCGCGCATCAATTCGGCGACCAGTTGATCGTAACGGCTGGACTCCGGGTCGGCGCTGCGGATGCGGGCAATTACGGCGCGCATTTCATTGTGTTCCGGCTCGCTCTTGCCCAGGGTGTGACCACCGATCCCCAGCTGCCTCAGGGTGGGATAGAAGATTTCCTCTTCCAGGGTGGCGTGGATTTCCAGCGCGTCGCAGATGGTTTCCGCCAGCGCTTTCTTGACGGTTGCTGTCTTGGTCGACACATATTGATGCCAGGTCAGCATAACGTGCGAATGGTCGAAGCGAATCATGTCCGTGATGGTCGGACTTACGTTTTTTAGTGAAAACATCTGGGCCTCCGTGAGTGATGCCTCATGCTAGCGCCCCGGCATGCCTTTCCCTACCGGACAAGGCCTGTGTTGCTGTCAGCCGCTATCCAATGTGGTTGTCGGAGTTTTCCGTCGTGCGCTGTTGATTTGACAATCGGTGTAAGGTTGCCCCAGCGAGTTCGACACCATGTCGGGCAAGCGCGGGCACCATATTTACATTGTTGTTCACCCTACAAAAAGGTCAAACATGAAAATCAAACTGTTACTGTCTGCCTCCCTGCTCGCTCTCTGCGGCGCCGCCAGCGCGCAAACCGCCGTGCAAATCACCGACCCGGCGAGGATCGCCGAAATCGAGCGTCACGCGCAGCAACTCGGCGCGCAGCCGATGGGGTCGCAAGCAACGGGCGCGCCGATGGCGGACGGCGAGCGCATGCACCGGGGCGACCGCATGCACCGCAAGCACATGCGCGCACACCGCAAGCACATGCGCGAGATGCGTCATCACAACAGGATGCACGGCAATCGCGCCGCCATGCGCCCGCAGCCCGACGTGGCCGCGCCACCGCCGCCACCAGGCCAGAACTGATCGGCAAGCACGCTGCGGCTGGGCAAACCGGTAAGTGGTTTCCCAGTCGTATCGAATTAACCATAAATAATGGTTGCGATACACTTTCTTCAAGCAATTATCCTTTCAAAACAATCTTGGAGAAATCATGCGTATGAACAAACTGATGCAGTCGCTGGTCCTCGTCGCCATTGCCGGCATGGCCACCGCCGCCGGCGCCGCCACCACCCTGAGCAAGGGCGATCAAGCCATCATCACCGGTATGGCGCAGGCGAATATGGCTGAAGTGGCTGCCGGCAAAATGGCCCTGGAAAAATCGCAGAATGCCGACGTCAAGAAGTTCGCCCAGATGATGATCGACGACCACAGCAAGGCGCTCGACAGCGTCACCGAAGTGGCCAAGGCCAAGGAAGTGACCCTGCCGACCGACGTTGACGCCCCGCACAAGGCGATGGCGGCACGCCTGCAGAAACTGTCGGGCGACGCCTTCGACAAGGCGTACATGAAAGAAGCCGGCGTGGCCGATCACACCAAGGTGCACGCCAAGCTGAAGAAAGACGAAACGGCCGCCAAGGATCCTGACGTCAAGGCGCTGGCCGCCAAGATGCTGCCGACCGTCGACGGCCACCTGCAAACAGCAAAAGCCACTCCGATCGCCAAGTAATATTTATTTGAAGCCTGCGCGCCGGCGCCGGCGCCAAGTCCAACAGCCCGCCATGCGCGGGCTGTTTTCGTTATCAATAAAGTACCGTTGTCAGGACGCATTAGACAACTGCATGCACACTTGTTTGAACAACATCGCAAAGCGCGGATTGCGTTGGAAATTTGCCATACGGAAAGAAAATTTCTTCTGAGCATGATAGAGTTCGCGGCTTGATGCGTTAAACCACGCATGCGCAGCGAGACGCTTTCTCGACCTTACCTGAAAACCTATCCATGAACGGCACCTCCATCCGTACTCGCCTCGCCTGGGGCTTCGGCAGCGTCTTTGTCCTGTTGTTAATCCTCAGCTTGCTTGCCAGCATGCGCGTCAACCGCATCGAGGAAACCCTTGACCGCATCAACAACGTCAACAACGTCAAGCAGCGCTATGCCATCAATTTCCGCGGCAGCGTGCATGACCGCGCGATTGCCGTGCGCGATGTCGTATTGGCGCCCGACGTCGCTGCCGCCGCCCCGCACCTCGAGCTGATCAAGCGCCTGGCGCAAAACTACGCCGACTCGTCGGGGCCGCTCGACGCCATGTTCGTCGGCGCCAATGTCGTCTCCGATGACGAAAAAGCCGCGCTGGCCGGCATCAAGGCTGCCGAACAGCACGCCCAGCCGCTGATCGCCCGGCTGATCGAATTGCGCCAGGCCGACAATCTGGCGGAAGCAAACGCCTTGCTGGCCAAGCAGGTAAGCCCGGCGTTCGCCGCCTGGCTGGCCAGCATCAATCGCCTGATCGACCTCGAGGAAAAAATGAACAAGGGCGAGGCGGCCTACGCGACCGGCCTGGCGCAGTCGTTCCAGGTATGGATGCTGGTGCTGTGCGCCATCGCCGTGGCGATCGGCTCGGCCGCCGCCTGGTACATCAGCCGCGGTTTGCTCGGCCAGTTGGGCGGCGATCCGGCGTACGCGATGCGCATTGCCGGCGACATTGCCGGCGGCAATCTGTCGGTCGAGATCGCCACCCGTCCGGGCGACAAGAGCAGCCTGATCTACGCCATGAAAGGCATGCGCGACAGCCTGGTCGATATCGTCTCGCAAGTGCGCGCCGGCACCGCCACCATCGCCACGGCCTCGGTGGAAATCGCCGCCGGCAACCAGGACCTGTCGGGCCGCACCGAATCGCAGGCCGACACGCTGGAAAAAACCGCCAGCGCAATGGGTCAGCTGACCTCGACCGTGCGGCAAAACGCCAGCAATGCCCGGCAAGCCAACGTGCTGGCGGTGTCCGCCTCCGAAGTGGCGGTGCGCGGCGGCGCGGTGGTGTCGCAGGTGGTGGAGACCATGGCGTCGATCAACGACTCGTCGAAAAAGATCGTCGAAATCATCAGCGTGATCGACAGCATCGCCTTCCAGACCAATATTTTGGCGCTCAATGCCGCCGTCGAGGCGGCGCGCGCCGGCGAACAGGGCCGCGGTTTTGCGGTCGTGGCTACCGAGGTGCGCAATCTGGCGCAGCGTTCCGCGGCAGCGGCGCAGGAAATCAAGTCGCTGATCGGCGATTCGGTGGAGCGGGTGGAAAGCGGCGCCCGCCTGGTCGACCAGGCCGGTACAACGATGGAAGACATCGTGCAGAGCGTCAAGCGGGTCACCGACATCATGAACGAGATCAGCATCGCCAGCCAGGAACAGACCGACGGCATCGTCATGGTCAACGAGGCGATCGGCCAGATGGACGACGCCACCCAGCGCAACGCCGCGCTGGTCGAGCAAGCCACGGCCGCCTCGACGCAGTTGCAGGACGAGGCGCACGCGCTGTCGGACGTGGTCAGCATTTTCAAGCTGAAGGATGAGGCACGGCCGCAGCGGCTGGCGGCCCCGGTCGCCAGACTGGAGCATGCGCGCGCCGCGTGACCGGGCCTGTTGCGGACGCGCCGCCCTTTCTCGGAGCGGCGCTGGGGAAACTCAACGTTAGCGCCGAAAAAAAAAAGCGGGACGCCTGGCGTCCCGCTTTTTTTTTACTCTTTAAATTTAATAGTTCTCGTACGCGCCCATATCGAGGGCGACGCCCAAAGGACGCGCGCGGCCGTCGATGTCGTAGCCCGGCGCGTTGCGGGTAGCTCCCTTGTTGACCGCAGGCGACGAGCTCTTCAGACGGTAGTCGCCGCTGCCGCCAGGCAGATAGTTGACGAACTGCGGGTCGGCGGCGACAGTGCCGATCGCGGTGCCGACCTTGAGCGAGACGGCGCGGCCGTTGCCATACACCAGATTATTTTCGACGATGTTGGATTTGCCGATGCAGTTCACGCCCGAATAGCAATACTGGGTGATCGACGCGCCGGGATTGCCATACACAATATTATTTGCAATCACCGTATTGTCGAGCACGATGCCGCCGGGCGAGTCGCCGCTGCCGACCTCGATACCGCCGCCCATCGAGCTGGTGCCGTTGGCGAACACCGTGTTGTTGGCGATCACGACGTTATTGGCCGCGTGCCACAGGTGGATACCCCAGGCCGAGACACGGTAGACGATGTTGTTGTAGATCTTGCCGCGCAGGTTAGAGTGATAAATACCCTGCACGCCGTTGCAGGCGCCCGGCACGCCGATGTCGTGGACGACGTTGCCGATGATGTCGTCGTCGGTGGCCTTGTAGTTGGCGTCGACGATGCCGGCGCCGCCCGAACCGCCGCAGCCGCCGGAGATTTTCAGGTGGTGCACGTGGTTACCTTCGATGCTGGTGAAGGAACCATAGTTGACGATGCCCAGGCGGCCGGAACCGGAAATATCGAAGCCGACGATGTCGACATAGCTGCCGTTATTGGTGAAGTGCGCTTCGGTGCCGGTGCCGACGATCTTGGCGCCCCACTTGGTGTCGGAGACAAAGCGCACACGGCCGGTGGCAGTGCCCGATTTGCTATTGGTGGTGTTGCCGTAGGTGCCGGGCGCGACGTGCACGGTGGTCGATGGCTTGGCCACGCTGGCGGCCTTGCTGATGGTGCGGAACGGCGAGCTGACGCTGCCGGTGCCGCTGTCGCTGCCGGCCGGGGAAACGTAAAGGTGATAAATGCTCGCTTGCACTGGGGCGGCGGGGACTGTTACCGAGGCGAATACCGGCGAATGGGAAGCGCCCAAGACGGCTGCGATTGCCAGGGCGATTGTCGTGGCTGGCTTGTTGAAATGGGAAAGAACTGCCATTTAATATGTCCTAACATCAAGTGAGTGTCCATCTTTGATGCAAGGAAATTGATTTAGTTCACTGGTTTTTCAGAAACTTTTTCGCGGAGTAACTGAACAGCATTCAAGATGATTGTTTGTCAGCTTTTGATCGGGTGCGGAAAATAAAAAAAAGCCCCCGGTGAACGCCGGGGGCTTTTTTAGGCATTGCCTATGCTGCACGATCCTTCAGATCAGTAGTTCTCGTAGGCGCCGATGTCGATGGCGCCACCCAGCGGACGGGCGCGGCCGTCGATGTCGACGGTGGGCGCCTTGCTGGCGGTGCCCTTGTTGACCGCAGGCGACGAGCTCTTCAGACGGTAGTCGCCGGTGCCGGTAGGCAGGTAATTGACGAACTGCGGGTCGGCGGCGATGGTGTTGGTGGCGCTGCCCACGCGCAGCGACACGCCGCGGCCATTGCCGTACACCAGGTTGTTGGCGGTAACGTTACCCGAACCGATGCAGCTCACGCCCGAGTAGCAGTACTGGGTAATCGATGCGCCCGGATTTTTATAGACCACGTTGTTGATAACGCTCGTGTTGTTGAGCACGATGCCGCCCGGCGAATCGCCGCTGCCCGTTTCGATACCGCCGCCCATCGAGCTGGAGCCGTTGGCAAACACCGTGTTGTTGGCGATCACGACGTTATTGGCCGCGTGCCACAGGTGGATACCCCAGGCCGAGACGCGGTAGACGACGTTGTTGTAGA
>JAQGNM010000327.1 GCA_028291845.1 Massilia sp.
GCGCCAGCATGCGCCCTTCGAGGAACGGCGCCTGCTGATCGAGCACGCCGGTGTCGCCGGTGGTGGTGACGTAGCGGTGCGCCGCCAGCGGCAGCCACAGGTAGTCGTCGGAGCAGTGGGTGCGCACCCCGCGGTCGGTCGGCGGATGCCACCAGTGCTGGACGTCGCCTTCAACGAACTGGTGCGCCGCGCACAGGATCAAGTGCTCGCGCAGGATGTGCGGCTGGGTGTGGATCATCGCCATGGCGTCCTGCAGCTGGTCACGGAAGCCAAACGCGCCGCCCGACTGGTAGTAGCCGCTGCGTGCCCACATGCGGCAAGCGATGGTCTGGTACATCAGCCAGCCGTTGGCGATGACGTCGAGCTGCGGTTCCGGCGTCGAAATGCGCACGGCGCCGAGCGCCTTGTCCCAATGGTCGCACACCATGTCGAAGGCGGCCTGTGCAGCGTCGCTGCCGAGGTATTTCTGCACCAGGCCGCTGGCGTCGGCGTTACGCCGGCCGCCCACGCCGAGCATGAACACCAGCTCGCGCTCCTGGCCCGGCTGCAGTTCGATCTGCACCTGGATGGCGGCGCACGGATCGAGCGCGGCGCCCAGTTTGCCGGACAGGCGCGCGCGCAGCATGGCGGCAGGCTTGGCCAGGCTGCGGTTACGGCCGAGGAACTCGGTGCGGTCGGCCGTCACCGTGCGGCTTTGCGCCTCCACCTGGAAGAAACCGACGCGGCCTGAAAACTCGGTGTTATAAGCGTTGCGGGCAAACAGCGCGCCCGATTGCGGGTCCTGTTCCGTCACTACGTGCATCGACGACTTCGGGCGCAAGTCGCCCAGCACCCATTCGACGTATCCGGTGACCGACAATTTACGCGGCACGGTGCTGTCGTTTCTCAGCTTGATGACCGAATATTTGATCGGCGCGTCGAGCGCGACGTAGGTGGTCAAGGTGGAATGGATCGCTTCGCGGTCGTGCTCGAACACGCTGTAACCGAAGCCGTGGCGGGTGATGTAGGCGCCGTCGCCAAGCACCGGCAATGCGGTCGGCGACCAGAAGGTGCCGGTCGCTTCGTCGCGAATATAAAACGCCTCTCCGCTGCTGTCGGACACCGGGTCGTTGTCCCAAGGGGTCAGGCGGAATTCGTGAGCGTTTTCGCTCCAGGTGTAGGCCTGGCCCGATTCCGACACCACCGAACCGAAGCTCGGGTTGGCAAGCACATTGCACCACGGCGCCGGCGTGCGGGTGTCGCCGTCGGTGCGGATCACGTACTCGCGGCCGTCGGCGGTGAAGCCGCCAGTGCCGTTTTCCAGGATCAGGGCCGGTTTCGGCTGCGCCAACAGGGCGATGGCGGCAGGGCGCAATTGATACGGCGCGCTCCTCGCTTCGAACACGCCGGGCGGCAGTTTCGGGAAGGCCGGGCCGACCCGTTTCAACTGGTCGGCCAGGGTGCCCTTGCCGTCGGTGAGGATGGCGCGCGCCACCGACTGCATCAGCACGCGGTCTTCGTTGGAGATCTGGTCGAGCAGGCGCACGAAAATGCCGCCCGGCCGGTCGATGGCCTGGGCGTCGATGCCCGAGGCGATCAGCCCCATGATCTGGTCGTGCAGGGCCTGGCGGTAACCGGACTGGTCTTCGTACCAGATCACCAGGTCGACCACCAAGCCCTTCAATCTCCAATAGGCATGCGCCTGCACCATCTGGCGCGCCAGGTCGATATTGGCGGGGTCGTTGATCTGCATGAGCACGATCGGCAGGTCGCCCGAGATGGCGTAGGCCCACAGGCCGGACTGGCCGCGGTGATTGCGGATCAATACCGACGGATCGGCGCGCAGGCTGGCGTTCGGATAGATGACGGAGCTGACCAGGCGGCTGTACAGCTGGGCGTCCGACTCGGTGGCGTTGAGCTGGCGCAGCACCACCTGGCTGTGGGTCCAGGCCAGCTCGAAGACGCGGTCGGCCAGGTGGCGGTCCTGGTACTTGTCGATCAGGTGCAGCGCCGCCTCGCGTGTTTCGGTCATGCCGGTGACCAGATCGAGGATCACCTGCTGGTCCGGCTGCAGGGTGATTTTATAGCGGATGGCGACCACCGGATCGAGCACCGAGCCTTCCGACCCTCCCAGCGGCGCCGCTTCCAGCATGGCGCGCGGCGCCATCGTATTGTTGGCGCGGCCGATGAATTCGGCGCGGCTGGTTTCGAAACTGGCGTCCAACAACACGCCGTCGTGCACCGTCATCAGGTTCAGCAGATACGGCATCTGCTCGCCCTTCGAACGGGGACGGCGGGTGCACAGGATGGCGTTCTCGTTGCGCAGGATTTCGGTCTGCACGAACAGCTTGGAAAACGCCGGGTGGGCATTGTCGGCGGCGGCCGGGGCCATCACCACTTCGGCGTAGCTGGTCACTTCGATGGTGCGCCGTACTGAACTCTTGTTGGTAATTCTGGTGCGGCGCATTTCGATGTCGTCTTCCGGCGAGACGACGATTTCCGTGTACAGCTCGAGGCCGCGGTCCTGGCGGCGGAATTCGGCGCGCCCTTCCGAGAAGATGACTTCGTATTTCTTCGGCTCGACCAGGGTCGGCTGATAGGTGGTCGACCAGAAGGCGCCGCTGTCGACGTCGCGCACGTAGCAGAAATTGCCCCAGTTGTCGGTGGTGGCGTCTTCGCGCCAGCGGGTCACGGCCAGGTCCTTCCAGCGGCTGTAGCTGCCGCCGGACGAGGTGATCATCACGTGGTAGCGGCCGTTCGACAGCAGCTGCACTTCCGGCTGCGGCGTGCTGGTCTGGCCGATGATCCGCATCGGCATCGCCGACTCGGCGGCGGGCGCGCGCACCGCGGCCAGATCGGCCGTGTGCGACTGGAAGGCGCCGGCTTTCGGCACGCGCTCCTGCAGCACCAGCATGGTGGCCTGGAACAGCGGATCGGCCTCGAACCGCTTTTGCATCGGCCGGTCGTGCAGCAGGTAAGAGAGCGACAAAAAGCCCATGCCCTGGTGGTGCGCCATGAAGGAGCGCACCACGGCGAAATCCTGGCCGCGCGGCAGGCGTGCCGGGGTGTAATCGACCGCCTCGTAGAAACCATAATTGCCCATGAAGCCGATAGCGGCCATGCGCTGCAGGTTTTCGGTGGCCGCCTCGGCGTCGACCATCAGGCCCATCATGGTGGCGTACGGCGCGATGACGAGATCGTCGCCCAGGCCCCGCTTCATGCCGGTGCCCGGCACGCCGAAGGCGCGATATTGATAATTCAGGTTGGCGTCGACGGTGTTGTAGCCGGACTCGGAAATACCCCACGGCGTGCCGCGCCGGCGGCCATAGTCGATCTGCGTCTTGATGATGGCGCGGTAGGTCTGGTCGAGCAGCGTGTCTTCATAGGTCGGCATGACCAGCAGCGGCATCAGGTACTCGAACATCGAGCCGCTCCACGACAGCAGCAACTGCTCGCCGCCGACGATGCACAGCTGGCGTCCGAGGGCGAACCAGTGCTCCTGCGGGAACTGGCCCTGGGCGACGCCGACGAAACTGGCCAGGCGCGCTTCGGAGGCGAGCAAGTCGTAGCAGCTGGCGTCCAGGCGGCGGTCGGAAACGTTGTAGCCGATCGCCATCAGGTTGGTGGTGGTGTTGTAGAGGAAGCTGAATTCCATCTGGGCGAAGGCGCGCGCGCGCATCACCAGCTCGGCGATATCGACCAGGCGGCGCCGCGCCGCCGCGCTGCCTTCGGCCACCATTTGCGTGAGCGTGTGCTGGCGGCTGCGCTCGGCCGGCGCCAGGTCGGTCGGCGCGGTCACGCCGGCGCCGGCGCCGGCCGTCAAAGTAAAGCCTGCCAGTTCGCGCAAGCTCGGGATGCGGGTCAGGCGCGAATCGACGACGTATTCCTGTGCCGCTTTCATCCACGGCGCCAGTTCGAACAATTCGTCGCGGGCGCTGCGGCATTGCAGCGCCAGCTTTTCGCACCAGGCGGCCAATACGGCCGGGTGTTCGGGCGCGGCGGCGACCTGTTCGGACAAGGCGCAGGCGGCATCGGCCAGGCGCACGAAGCTGTCGGCCAAACCCGGCAAGGTGTGCGGGTGGCGCTGGCCGTCAGCCAGCAGCGCCTGCATGCCGGCGACGGCATCGATGACCAGCGCCGAGGTGGCCGAAGCCGCCGCGGCGGCAGCGGTGGCAGTGGCGGCAGCGGTGGCAGTGGCGGCAGCGGTGGCGGTGGCGGAAGGCGCGCCGCCGGCGGCGGGGTTGCCGTCGTCCTGGGCCGCTTCCAGCAGCAGGTTCAAGGTGATGGCGACGCCGTCGAGCGTGCGGGCGCTGACGATCGGCTGGTCGGCCAGCGCGCTCAAGCCCGGGGCCAGGGTCAGCAGGTGGCCGGCCAGGTTGCCGCTGTCGACCGCCGAGACGTACATCGGCAACAGCGGCGCCAGGCTCTGGGTGTCGTACCAGTTATAGAAATGGCCGTGGTGGCGCTCCATGCGGTCCATGGTGCCGAAGGTGTTGGTGATGCGGGTGATGGCCTGGCCGGCGGTGGCGAAACCGAAATCGTAGGCAGTCAGGTTGGCCAGCAGCGACATGCCGATATTGGTCGGCGAGGTGCGGTGCGCCACCACCGAGGTCGGGTGCTCCTGCATGTTATCGGGCGGCAGCCAGTTGTCCGCGGCGCCGACGAAATCTTCGAAAAAGCCCCAGGTGCGGCGCGCCAGGATCTGCAGGAACACGGTCTGCGCGCTGCTCAACTGGGCGGCGCGGCGCGCGATCGGCAAACTGATCCACCAGGCGATGACGGGCGAGAGAAACCACAGCAGCAGCACCGGCGCGGCGGCGAACAGCGCGGCCGGATTGACAAACGAGAGCATCAGGGCCGCGCCCACCGAGACGGCCGGTGCAAACCACATGCGGCGCCAGTTCGCTTCCATGTCGGTGGACGAGCGCGCCAGCGAGGACGGCCGCCACTCGAGCAGGTTGCGGCGCGAGACCGCCATGCGCCAGCAGGTCCGCACGATGGCGTCGGTATTGAACCACGCTTCATAGGGCAAAAAGGCGGTCTGAAGGATGGCATGGCCGAACATGGCGCGCAGGCTCGGCAGGCCGGACAGCAAATGCTGGTTCCAGCCCATGTCGTGCGGTTTTTCGATCAGGCCGAACAGGGCGTTCACAAACGTCGGCAGGAAGATCACCGCCAGCACCGCGGCGCTCCAGAACCACGGCGACGGCAGCAGCGCCCACGCCATCAGCAGCAGGACGGTGAGGACCGGTGCGACCACGCTGCGGCGCAGGTTGTCGAACAGCTTCCAGCGCGACAGCGCCGACAAGGGGGTTTTTTCGCGCTTGCCGTGCGGCGCAGGCACGCGCGGCATCAACCAGCCGAGCAGCTGCCAGTCGCCGCGCACCCAGCGGTGGCGGCGGTTGACGTCGTCGCTGTAGCGCGCCGGATAGGCCTCGTACAACTGGGCGTCCGACAGCAGGCCGGCGCGCAGGTAGCTGCCCTCGAGCAGATCGTGGCTGAGAATCTGGTTGTCGGGTAAGCGCTCCGCCAGCAGGCGCTCGAACATGTCGACGTCATAGATGCCCTTGCCGACAAACGAGCCTTCATAGAACACGTCCTGATAGACGTCGGAAACGGTGCGCGTGTACGGGTCGATGCCCGGCTCGCCGCCGCACAGGCGCTCATAGCGCGAGGCGTTTTCGCTCGGCAGCGAGGCCGTCACGCGCGGCTGCAGGATGCCGTAGCCGTCGATCACGCGGGTGCCTTCGGCGTTGAGCAAAGGCTGGTTGAGCGGGTGCGCCATGGTGGCGACGAACTGGCGCGCGGCGTCGCGCGGCAGCTGGGTGTCGGTGTCGAGGGTGATGACGTAGCGGATGTTCTCCAGGCCGTAGGTGTCGCCGGCGATCAGGGAAAACTTGTCGCGCGCGCCGCCGCGCAGGAAGCTGTTGAAGTCGCCCAGCTTGCCGCGTTTGCGCTCTTCTCCCATCCAGGCGCGTTCGGACGCATTCCAGCGGCGCGGGCGGTGCAGCAGCAGGAACGGTTCGACCAGCGGTTCGGGATCGGGCACACCATCGAGCATCGGCACGCCGACCGGACCGACCGCCGCATCGAGTTTGTATTTGGCGTTGAGTTCATCGATGGCGCTCTTCGCCAGCGCCAGCAGCTCGGCGTCGTCGGGCATGGTTTCGCTCGGCGCGTCGCCGAAGTCGGTCAGCAGGCAAAACCGCAGGCCGGGATCGCGATTGGCCAGGTAGTGCACTTCCAGGTTTTCGACCAGGCTGGCGAGGTTGGCCGGGCTGTAGATAATGGTCGGCACCACCACGATGGCGTGGGCGCCGTCGGGCAGGCCTTCCTTGAAGTCCATGCGCGGCAGCGGGTGCGGGTGGGTCAGCTGGGTGGCCATGAAATTGACCAGCGCCAGCGCCAGCTGGCTGGCACCGATCGCCGAGAACAGCGCCAGCAGCACCAGCAGCGCGCCATCGAGGCCGTCGCGCCAGGCGTGCACCGTCACGCTGCCGGCAAACAGCACGGTGAACACGCCGATGGCGCCCAGGTAGGACGCCAGCGGCGCTGCGCGGCCCATCTTGTCGAGCAGTTCGGCCAGCGGCTGGCGCGTCTTGAGGCGTTTTTCAAGGAAGGCCAGGCCGTTGCCGACCAGGTAGTAGCCGACGTGGCGGCGGCGCATGTCCAGGCCGCCCTGCTGCCGCGCGCGCGGCTCGTTGGCCATCTCCAGCACTTTATCGGCGACGTCGGTTTCGGCCATGCCGGACCGCTTGGCCAGGCGCTCGATCACGTGGCGGTAATTGTCGCGGGTGGCGAAATCCATCTTGCCATAGGTGTCGGCGGGGTCCAGGCGCAAAGTCGATTCGACACCGCTCATGGTTTCGACGAATTCGCGCCAGTCCATCGTCGCCAGAAAACGCAGGCTGCCGATGCTGTTGCTGATGGTGACCTGGTCGGCCGCCTGCTGCTGGATCTCGGCCTGGATCTGCTGCTCGATGGTCAGTCCGGCATCGGCCAGGCGGGTGGTGACCCACTGCAGGGCCACGGCCAGCGCCGAATTCTGGCCCTGCAGGCGGCGCGCCAGTTCGGCGACAAAACCGCTGCTCATCGGCTGCTTCGAGCGGGCCATGTCGGCCACCAGCAGGATCAGGTCGGACGGGTTTTTCTCGGCCGTCGCGCTCATCTGGTCGGCCCAGCTGTTGGCGCGGTCGCGCTGGGCGCGGTTGTCGTAGACGCGCGCGGCCACGCGGCGCAGGTTTTCAATCAAGGCCAGGCGCAGCATGATGGGAATGGCCCACAGCTCGCCCAGTTTCAACGGCGCGCTCTCCTGGTAAGCGTCGACGAACCGTGACAGGCTCTCCGGGTCAACCCGGCCGTCGCCGTGCGAGATGATCTCCAGGGCGATCTGGTACACGCGCGGATTGCCCTCGGCGTCGGGGTTCGACAGGCGCGGCAGCTCCTTGCTGTAGTTTTTCGGCAGGTGGCGGCGCGCGGTGCGGATCTGCTCTTCGATCAGATAGAAATTATCGAGCAACCACTCGGAAGCGGGGGTGATCTGGCGGCCGGCCTTGATGGCGGCGGTCAGCTCGTCGCAGGTGGCGGCGATGACGTCGGCGTTTTCGGTCAGGCGGCTGAGCAGGCGGTCGGGGCCGCCCTTCTTGCTCAGCTGGTGGCGCGCCGCGAGGTGGCCGCCATGCGCCGCCATCTGGGCGGCGCTGAACAATTCCGAGCGCAGCGGCAGTTCGCTTTCGAGGACGCTGCCATCGTCACTGCTGCCAGCGCCGGCCTGCCATGGGTATCGCGTATCGGAAATGAAGGATTCTTGGTTCAACAGTGACCTCGCTTGGGCGTGAGCTGCCAACCGCCCAACGCAGGCGAGTCGCGACCGGGTCATTCAAGGCGGGAAAGCATGAGCGAACGGCTGATGCCATGGTACCCTAAAGAGCGAAAAGTTAACGGTGCGCTAACGTACACATGGGCCGTGGCACCCCATTGCTGCAGCGCAGCATTTTACTCCGCCGCCAGCGCCAATCCACCGGCCAGATGATAGACGTTCCGGTGGCCGGCGTCGCGCAACATGCGCAGCGCATCGAGGCTGCGGTTGCCGCTGCGGCAGAACAGCAAAATGGGCCGCCGCGGCTCGGCCAGCCACATTGGCAAACGCCCGGCCAGCTCGCTCAGCGGCAGGTTGTCGATGGTGCGGCCGTGCCACTCGCTGCGCCCGCCGGCGGCATATTCGAACGCTTCGCGCACGTCGACCAGGCGGGCGTCGGGGTGGGCCGTCAGAAAGGCGGCCAGGTCGGCGCCGCGGATGTCGGCGTCGCCGCGGGCGACCAGCGTCGCCGACGGCGCCTTGCCTTCCAGCGCCGGCGGCGCGTGGCTGGCAAGGGCGGCGCCGCAGCGGGCGATGCGCGCGCAGGCGGCGTCGATGAACGCATCGCTGGCGCTCGGGCTGAACGACAGGCGCACGGCGCTGCCGGCGCGCGCATCGGCCAGACCCATGGCGGCGAGCACGTGGCTGGGAGAAGAGCGCGCCGCCGAACAGGCCGAGCCGGCGGACAGGCGCACCCCGGCCGCATCGAACAGTTTTAGAAGATCGTTGGCGCTCACGCCGGGCACACAGAAATTGAGGGTGGTCGGCAGGCTGCGCTCGAGCGGCGCGTTGAAGACCAGGCCGGGAAAGCTCTGGCGCAGCGAGGCGGCCAACTGGTCGCGCAAGCGGGCCAGCTGCTGCGGGCTGCGCAACGCTGCGCCGTCTTCCAGCGCGTGCAGCACGGCGCCGAGCGCGGCGATGCCCGCCATGTTCTCGGTGCCCGAGCGCAGGCCGCCTTCCTGGCCGCCGCCCATCATCAAGGGCGTGAAAGGCGCGTCGCGACGTACGTACAGCATGCCGATGCCCTTCGGCGCATACAGCTTGTGTCCGGAAAACGCGGCGTAGTCGATGCGGGTGGCGGCCAGCCGCAAGGGCAGCTTGCCGAGCGCCTGTACGCAGTCGACCAGCCACAGGGCGCGCGGCGCGTGCGCGGCCAGCACCGCTTCGATGGCGGCCAGGTCCGACACCACGCCGGTTTCGTTATTGGCCGCCATGGTGCATACCAGCGCCGCGCGCGGCGCCAGCGCCTCCAGTTGATCGAGCCGATGCAGGCCGTCGGCGTCCACCGCCAGCGGCTCGATCGTAAAACCGGTGCCGAGGATGCGGTCCCAGTGCGCCAGGCATTCGGGCACCGCCTTGTGCTCGGTGGCGCCGTACAGCAGCAGCTCGCCGACCGCTTCGCCGGCTGCGCGGCGCTCGCGCAGCGCGCACAGCGCCGACAGCACCGCCGTTTGAATCGCCTCGGTGGCGCCGCTGGTGAAGACCACGCTGCCGGCGCTGTCGCCCTCCCCCGCGCCGATCACCCGGCCGGCCACCGCGCGCACATCATCGAGCAGGGCGCGCGCACGCAGGCCGGCGGTATGGATGCTGCTGGGATTGCCGAAGCGGGTCTGCATGGCGTCGACCGCGGCGGCGATGGCGGCCGGCAGCGCCGCCGAGGTGGCGTTGGCATCGAGGTAAACTTCGTTTGTCATTATTAAAAATAAAATAAATTAAATATTGTCAGGCAATGGGAATTTATTGCTATATTACGTCGTTGCAGCGTGCGATACGTCCCAAATAACCTCGATTTATCTTAAATTTAAGCATATATATGCTAAAAAACAGATATAAATAGAATGAATCATCTCGATAAATTCGATGTCGCCATATTGACCGTGCTCCAGGCAGATGCAACCCTGTCGATCGCCGCCCTGGCCGAGAAGGTGGGACTGTCGAGCACCCCGTGCTGGAAGCGGGTCAAGCGGCTCGAAGAGGAAGGCTACATCGAGAGCCGCGTCACCTTGATCAACCGCCACAAGGTGGGCTTGCCGGTGACGGTGTTCGTCAGCGTACGCACCTCCGAACACGACGAGAAGTGGCTGCAGCGCTTCGCCGCCGCCGTGATCGCCCTGCCGGAAGTATTGGAGTTTCACCGCATGAGCGGCGACGTCGATTACCTGTTAAAAGTCGTCACCACCGACATCGGCGGCTACGACCGTTTTTACAAAAAACTGATCGCCTCGACGGCGCACCTGACCGGGGTGTCGTCGGCGTTTTCGATGGAGCAGATCAAATACTCGACGGCGCTGCCGCTCGAACTGATCGCGCGCGAACTGCCCGCCTGAGCGGGCGGCCCCCAACAGGAGACTGTCATGAAATTCACCAGCATCGCCGCGGCCGTCATGGCCGTGGTGGCCGCATCAAGCCTGTCCGCCGCGGCGGCGGCCCAGGCCCAGACTCAGGTCATCAAGATCGGCCTGTCCGGCCCCTTATCCGGCGCCAACGCCTTTGCCGGCAAAGACAACGAAAACGGCGTGCGCCTGGCCGTCGAAGAACTCAATGCAAGGCAGCCCAAGCCGACCGTGGCCGGCAAGCCGGTGCGTTTCGAACTGCTGTCCGAGGACGACCAGGGCGACCCGAAGGCGGGCGTGAACGTCGCGCAGAAATTTGCCGATGCGGGCGTGCGTTTTGTCCTCGGCCCCTACAATTCGGGCGTGGCCTTACCCGCCGCGCGCGTCTACAACGACGCCGGCATCATGATGTCGACGGTGGGCACCAACCCGAAGATCACCCAGTCCGGCTACAAGCTGGTGTTTCGCACCGTGGCCAGCGATTCGCAAGTGGGCGCGCAGGTGGCCAACTACGCCGCCAAAAACCTGAAAGTCAAAACGGTCGGCGTGATCGACGACCGCACCGCCTTCGGCCAGGGCATCGCCGCCGAATTCACCAGGCAGGCCAAGGCGTCCGGCATTGCCGTCGCCGGTCAGGAATTCACCACCGACAAGGCCAGCGATTTCGCCTCTATTCTCACCCGTTTGAAAGCGAAAAACGTCGACGCGATTTTCTTCGGCGGCTACGCGCCGCAGGCGGCGCCGATGGCAAGACAGATGAAGGCGCTCGGCCTGAACGCCAAACTGCTGGGCGGAGATACCTTGTGCAGCCCCGAGATGGCCAAGTTGGGCGGCGACGCGGTGGCCGACAATGTGCTGTGCGCGCAAGCCGGCGCCGTGCTGGAAAAACAAAAAGCCGGACCTGCCTTCCAGGCCAGGTACCAGGCGCGTTTTAAACAGAACCCGGACGTCTACGCCGCCGCCTTTTACGATCAAACCATGTTCCTCGCATCGGCGATCGCTGCGACCGGTTCGACCGATCCGACGGTAGTGGCCGGCGCCATGCGCACGATGACGCATCCGGGCGTGGTCGGCAGCTACGGCTACGACGCCAACGGCAACCTGAAGGCGTCGACGGTGACGATGTACACGTTTAAAAATGGCGCGCTGGTCGCGCTGGGCCAATAAGCAAAGGTGGTACATACATGAAGAAGCTGTTGATGTCGGCCGCGGTCAGCACGGCCCTGATGCTGCCGTGCGCGCATGCGGTCGAAGTAAAACCAGCTGCCGCCGCGCTCAGTCAGGCCAGCCACCGCGTCGACGTACTGGCCGACGCCTACTACGACGCCGCCGCCAGGTTCGAGCCGCTCAACGCCACCGAAAACGGCGACTCGCGTTTCGACGACCAGCTGGGCATGGCCATCGACCCGGCCCGGCGCGCGCGCCAGTACGCGCTCTACAAGGGTTTTGTAAAACGCTTGCGCGCCATCGACCGCGCCAGCTTGCCCGAGAAGGCGCAGATCAATTACGACATCCTCGACTATGAACTGACCACGGAGCTGCGCTTCGAGCAGTTTCCCACCCACCTGCTGCCGATCACCCAGATGGACAGCATGCCGGTGACCTTGGCGAACTACGCCAACGGCCAGAGCGCCCAGCCGCTCACCACGGTCAAGCAGTACAAGGCATACCTGAACCGCCTCGATCAACTGCCGGCATGGATCGACCAGGCCATCGCCAACATGCGCGAAGGCGTCAAGCGCGGCGTGACCGAGCCGAAGGCGGCGATGGTGTCAGCCGTGCCGCAATTTAAAAAGCTGGTGGCGGCGACGCCGGAACAAAGTATTTTTTATACGCCGGTGAGCAATTTCCCGACCGGCTTTTCGGCGGCCGACAAGAAGGGGCTCACGGCTGCATACCGCGCCACCATCGCCGGCAAGCTCAACCCGGCCCTGGCGCGCCTGGCGGCCTACCTCGAAAACGACTACGTGCCGGCGGCGCGCACCAGCACCGGCTGGGCCGCCCTGCCGCAGGGCGCCGAATGGTACCGCGCGCGCGTGGCCAGCCAGACCACCACCACGCTCACGCCCGAACAGATCCACGCCATCGGCTTGCAGGAAGTGGCGCGCATCCAGGGCGAGTTCGCCATCGTCGGCCCGCAAATGGGCTACACGGGACCGGCCGGTGGCTTGCCGAACTGGGTGGCGGCGCAGGACAAGTTCCGGCCGTTCAGCACCGACCAGCAAGTCATCGACGTCTACCGCAAGCTCGACGCCCAGTTGCGCGTAAAACTGCCGACCATGTTCACGCTGATGCCGAAGGCGCCGCTGGACCTGCGCCTGGAGCCCGAACTGTCGCGCGAGACGGCGTCGGACCATTATTCCGCGCCGGCCGCCGACGGCTCGCGGCCGGGCGTGTTCTGGTCGGTGGTGAACGATCCGAAGCAGTACGGCAGCACCGGCATGGTCACCCTGTTTCTGCACGAGGGCCAGCCCGGCCACCATTTTCACATCGCCCTGCTGCAGGAACTGGGCCTGCCGAACTACCGCAAATTCGGCGGCAATAACGCCTTTACGGAAGGCTGGGCGCTGTACGCCGAAACGCTGGGCAAGGAGATGGGCCTGTTCGACAAACCGGAAGATTATTTTGGCCACCTCAACGACGAAATGCTGCGCGCGGCGCGGCTGGTGGTCGACACCGGCATGCACAGCAAGCTCTGGAGCCGCGAGCAGGCGATCGCCTATATGCGCGACACCCTGGGCTACAGCGAAGCCGATGCGAAGAACCAGGTCGAGCGCTACATGGTGTGGCCGGGACAGGCGCTGGGCTACAAGATCGGTTCTTTAAAAATCGTCGAACTGCGCCAGCGCGCGCAGGCGGCGCTGGGTGCCAAATTCAGCCTGCCGAAGTTTCACGAGATCGTGTTGAAGGATGGGACGATGCCGTTGTCGCTGCTGGAGGCGAAGGTGGATCGGTGGATTGCGCAGCAGAGTCGTTGATAGCGGGGACATCAGGGGGACTGGCACCCGCAGGGTGCCTGTCCCATATTCGAGCTATCCTGGCGAATCGAAGATGGGACAGGCACCCTTTGGGCGCCAGTCCCCCTTCTGCTCACATCAACATGAATATCGGATACCGCCGCCACTCCGGCTCACGATACCGCTCGCAGTTCGCAAAAATAAAATCGAGCACCGCGTTCTGATCGCTCAGCAGCGCCGGATTGACCGCCTTCCACGCAGTGAACTTGGCTTTCAAGGCCGGCTCATCCCGCAGCAGTTCGGCCGCGTGGTCCTCGAACACATAGTCCGAATACGCTTCCTTTTTCTCCAGCACGCTGTTGAACAGCCCCCACCTGAAAAAACTGTCGTGGCCGAGCGGCTCGAGCATTTCGACGGCGTACCTGGCCTGCTCCTGGTCGAGCGAAACAATGTAGTCGCCGGCGCGCAGCGGCAAGGTGTCGGTGCGCCGCTCGAGCACCACCTCGTCGTGGAACATGTGCCCTTCATAGGCGTTGGCGCGCGACTGCACCGACACCACCTGATAATAATCCACCGTGCGCGACTCGTCGGCGGTCAAGCGCTCGAGCTGCACGCCATTCCATTGCAAGCGTTCGATCGCCTCTCTCCACTGCTGCGGCACGATGTACGCTTTCGGCGCCGGCACCTCGACGTCGGCAGGAAAACTGTCGAAATAGGCGATCTCGCGCTCCCACGGCGCCGCGCGGTCGTACGACAGGCGCGTGTAGTCGCCCAGGATGCTGGGCTTGTACACCGCGGCGTAACCCTTGAAACGAAACGTCGACGGCTTCGATTCGTCCATCGACCAGTGCACCGGCAGGCTGCGCGCTTCGCGGTAGGTGGCGCGGTCGACACGGCGCAGGGCCTGGATGGTCGCGCCGTGCTGCACGGTGAAGTCGAGGGCCGTCTCGACCAGCGCGCGCATCGAATCGTAGCGCGCGGCGTACGATTTGAGCATGTGCGTTTCGGGCATGAAGCCGATGGTGTGGTGCAGCGCCGCGTAGCCGGTGGAAAAGCGCGGGGTTTCGAGGAACTCGGCGATGCCGTGGTCGGGGCTGTCCTGCACCGGATTGACATACGGGCAGGTCGGCCAGCCGCGCTGTTCCATCCCGGAGAACATCGCCGGCAGCATGGTCTCGCGCAGGAACGGTCCCAGGCTGCCGCCCAGCTTGTCGGCCTGGGTGTGAATCAGGGTCATGGTATAGCTGTAGTCGGCGCCGTTGGAGGTGTGGGTATCGACCATCACATCCGGATCCCAGCTCGTAAAATGTTCATTGAACACGCGCGCCGCCAGGGTGTCGCACTTGACGAAATCGCGGTTCAGGTCGAGGTGGCGGCTGTTGCCGCGAAAGCCGAACGACTCCGGACCATCCTGGTTGACGCGCGAACTATCGTTGCGATTGAGGCTACCGTCGACGTTGTAGAGCGGGATGAACAGGAACACCGTGCGGCCGAGCGCCGCCAGGCGTTCTGGCTCGACGCAAAAATCGCGCACAAGCGCCATGCAGCCGTCGACGCCTTCCGGCTCGCCCGGGTGGATGCCGTTATTATTAAAAAAAACCGGGCGGCCGGCGGCCTTGATGGCGGCGCGGTCGAACACGCCGTCGCTGCTGACCACGCCCGCGTGGATCGGCACGCCCATGTCGGACACGCCGATCTGCGCGAAGTGCAGCACCGCCGGATAGCGCCGCGCCAGCATGTCGTACCAGGCGATGCAATCGGCCCAGCTGGTGGTCTGGTTGTGGTTGCCCTGCTCGTAGGGCGTCAATAAGGTGTTCTGCATGATGGTCGCGGAGTGGAGAGATAGCGTTACGATACAGCAGTTGGCGGGTCGAGTGGCAAGGTGATCGATACCACCGTGCCCTCGTCCAGGCTCGATTCGAAGTCGATGGCGCCGCCCAAGGCATGCACGCGCTCGCGCATGCCGATGATGCCGATGCCGGCCGATGCGGTGCCGATATCGAAACCGCTGCCGTTGTCGGCCACTTCGATGGTGAGCGTACGTTCGGCGGCGGCCAGAATCAGCGCCACCTGCGCGTGGTTGGCGCTGGCGTGCTTGATGACGTTCGACAGCGCTTCCTGGACGATGCGGTAAGCGGAAATGGCCAGCTCGTTGCCCAGCACCGAAAAGTCGCCCTCGGAGTGAAAGGTAAACCGGCAGCCGCAGTCGTGGTCGGAGCGGCGGTCGTAGTGGCGCAGCATTTCCTCGACGGCGCCGTGCAGGCCGAGCATGTCGAGCACCTCCGGGCGCAGGCGGCGCACCAGCCGGCGCCCGCTGGCGTACAGGTCGAGCGTGAGGCGGGTGATCGCCGCCGACTTGTCCTTGATCTGGCCGAGCGCGTGCGCATCGCCCTGTTCGGCCAGCGCCGCCAGGTGCAGGATCGCCTGCGACTCCAGCCGTGCGGCGATCAGCGAGGCGTTCAATTCATCGTGAATCTCGATGGCGATGCTCTTGCGCTCGTCCTCGACGATGGAATTGACCTTGGCGATCAGTTTGCGTTTGTCGGCATCGGCTTTCAAGGCTTGGTTGCGCGACGCTTCCAGGTCGCGGGTGCGTTCGGCCACCTTGTTTTCCAGGTGCTGCTTGGATTGGTCGAGCGCCACCGACATCTCGGCAATCGAGGCTTGCAGTTCGCCGATCTCGCCGCCGGTGGTGACCGGGTGGTGCGATTGAAAATCGCCGCCGCGGATCTGCCGCAGCGCGCCGATCGCCGCCCGCAAGGGATCGGTGAGACCGCGCGCCAACAACAGGGCGACCGCCGCCGACACGATCAGGGCCAGCGCGGCGATCCCCAGCTCGATCTGAAAGCGCCGCGCCTGGGTCGCCATCATGCTGGTCGGCGACATGGTCACCCGCACCGACCCCACCACTTCGGCAGCCTGGGTCGGCGGCTTGCTGTCGCTGGGACTGGACACGTGGGGCGCGCCGTTATCGGAAAACAGGTTCACCCAGATCACCTGCTTGTTGATCGGCGCGGCGTAATAGCGCGGTTCGGCCTGCAAGGGGAACTGGGTGGTGACGCTGATCGCCTGGCGCCCGGCGGCGTCGAGCACCTCGATGCGGTAGACGCTCTTGTCGGACTGCACCAGGCCGTTGATGGTCAGCCGCAGATCGGACAGGTTGCCGGAGATGACGTTGTATTCGCTGGTTTCGGCCAGCGCGCGCGCCAGGATGCGGCCCCGTTCGGCCAGCTCCTCGGCCACCTGGGCGCGGTGCGAATACCAGGAATACCAGACGAACGATGAAAACAAAAACACCACCGGCAGCATGGTAATGAAGATCATGCGGGTGCCGATGCTCCAGCTTTGCCAGAAGCGCAGCGTCTTCATCTGGCGGCGGCCGCCGGGCGGCGCGCAAAACCGCGCGCGGCGGCGCTGACGTCGAGGTCGAGCGAGCGCGCCACGCCATCGTTGACGATGGTGGAAAAATAGCGCGGGAACTGCGGCGCCGGCAAGTCGCCGCTGGTGGCGAAGGCGTAGGCCATCTCGGCCACCTGGGCGTCGATGTCTTCGACCTCCGAGTAGGTTGTCGCCAGTGCGCCGGCCTTGACCATGTCGGCCGAAAAGCCGACCACGCCCTGCTTGTGGCGGTAGGTCGACAGCAGGATATTACGGATCGTGTCGGTGTTGTACACGCCGCTGTCGGGCATCGCCAGCAGCACGTCGGCGCTGGCGATGCGGTTGAGGACACGGTTGATGTCTTCGCCCGCCGCCATCGCTTCCACCACCAGGCCGGGGTACGGCGCGCGCAGCAGCGGTTTCAGGTGCGCCGTCTCGAAGCCGGCGATCAAGACCACCTTGACGGGCCGGCGGTACAGCAGCTCGATCAGGCGCAGCTGGTCGGCCGGCGCCGGTTCGGCATAGACGGCGGTGATGGCGCTGCCCGGATTGGCGGCCGCCACCGCCTGCACCACCTGGCTGGAAGTAAATGCGGAAATCACCACGCTGTCGTCGTTGCGGCTGGCGCAATCGCGCAGGGCGGCCGGGCCGATGGCGATGTACACCAGCCGGCGCCGCTGGGCCAGCTCGGTCCGGAAGCTGGCCGCCAGCGGAGAGAGACGCTTGGACAAGTCGTCGGCGATGCGGCGGCTCTGCGCGCTGTCGTCGCCGGTGACGATGTGAAATCTGAAACCGTCGGCGGGTGCACTGTGCATGCTGGCGCCATGCGCAGGCGTCGCCGCAGCCAGCGCCAGCATCAAGCATGCCCGCCGCAGGCGCACTACGGCTCGATCAGGCCGTGCTTGACGGCCAGGCGGGTGATGTAGGCCTGGCGGTGCACGCCCAGCTTTTCCTTTACCGACTGGCTGATATTGCTGATGGTCTTGGTCGACAGGTTCAGGCGCTCGGCGATTTCGGCATTGGTCAGTCCTTCGGCCATCAGCTTGAAAATCTCCAGCCCGCGCTGGTCGAGCTGCGACTGCGGAGAGACGTCGCCGCGCACCGACAGATTGGCCAGGCGCTCGGCGATCTGCGGCAGAAAATACAGCTTGCCGTCGTTGGCGTGGCGTACCGCGGTGGCGAGGTCGGCCGGATCGCAATCCTTGGTGACAAAAGCGCGCGCGCCCAGCCGGTAGGCTTCCTTGATCAGGCTGTCCTGATCGAACTGGGTCAGGAACACGATGTTGGCGGCCGGGTAGTCGGCCAGCAGGGAACGCGCCGCATCGAGGCCGGTCAGCTCGGTGCCGAAGCGGATATCGAGCACCGCCACGTCCGGTTTGAGCTCGGCGTACAGCGCGGCCGCTTCTTGCGGGCTCCTGGCCTGGCCCACCACATCCATTCCAACCCCGGCCAGCGACATGGCGAATCCCGTCATGACGATCGGGTGATCGTCGGCCAGCATCACGCGGATCGGCCTTGTCGCCGCCTGCATGCTTGAATTTGAAACAACTTCCACAGAACCTCCCGTGCCGCGCCGGTCATCCTTACATCTGCTTACCATTGCCGCGCACCTAAGTGTGCGAGGCAACGGAACAACAATGGCGCCAATGCGATGATTTTACACAGACCGACCGGCATCGCAGCGGTTTTTAAGGGAAATTTCACCACGATTTCCGGCATCGCGCATCCTTTTAGCAAAGAAATTGCCATAAAAACGCTTTTCAATTGCTAGTCAATAGCATATATTACTTCCACAAGATAGATAGACGCACATCTGCCAGGACGTCAAACGCCGGCCTCACAACAAGGAGAACACCATGCATTTCTCGCAAATGAATGACCAGGGTGGCACCAAGTTCAGCAAGCTGGCGATCGTCGCTGCCATTCACGTGGTCATCGGCGCCGTTTTTATCCACAGCCTCAATACCCGCGGCGTGTCGCTGCCGAAGATGAGCGAAGAGCTGGTGGTGATGCTCACACCAGAGTTGACGCCGCCGCCGCCACCGCCCGAGCCGCCCAAGCCAACGCCTAAAACCGCCGCCGCGCCGAAGGTGATCGCGCCGCCGGTCGAGGTGGAAGTGCAGCTGCCGCCGCAGCCGAACACCATCGTCGCCGAAGTGTCGACCGAGACCGCGCCGCAGCCGTCGACAGCGACGCCGGCCACCGATCCGGGCCCGGCCACGCCGGCGCCATCGGCCAATGCCGGCATGCGCAGCGTGGCGCTGGCCGACGCCAGCGGCTGCGCCACCCCGAACTACCCGGCCAAAGCCGCCCGCAACAACGAAAGCGGCACCGTGACCCTGGCGCTGCTGGTGGGCGCCGACGGCAAGGTGAGCGACGCGCGCATCAAGTCCTCGAGCGGTTCGCGTGAGCTCGACAAGGCCGCCGTCGCCGCGCTGTCGAGTTGCACCTTCAAACCAGCCATGAACGGCGGCGTCGCCGAACCGGGTTGGGCGCAGATCGCCTACGTGTGGACGCTGGAATAAGGCCCGCATCAGAGCACCAATACCTGTTGAGCCTTGCCCCAGCCGCTCCCTCGGCTGGGGTTTTTTTGAGCCTTGTTTTTTTCTTGTTTAACGCTACCTGGGAATCGCCATGCTTACGCTGTCAACGCCGCTCAAATGGATGGCAGGGACGCTTGCCGCCGTGTTGTTGATGGCTGCGTTCTTTTTTGGCGCCGGGCGCGGCCAGCAGCATTCGGCGCCGGCGTTCTCGCTCGCCCGCGCCATGGCCGACGTGGCGCTGCTCGCGCGCGCGCCGCGTCCGATCGCCAGCGAAGCCAATGGCCAGGCCCGCGCGCACATCGTCGCCCGCCTGACGGAAATGGGCGTAAAGGCGCAGGTGCAGACGGCGTTGGCGCAACACAACACCATCGACCGCCGCCGCAACCTGCAGGTGGCGCTGGGCATGGTGCATAACATCGTCGCCGTCGTTCCCGGCACGGCGCCAGATCACGCCAGCCGCCCCGCCCTGCTGCTGGCGACCAGTTACGACACGGGCGAGCGCAGCCTGGGCGCCGCCAGCGCGGCGCCGGTGGCGGCACTGCTCGAAGCGCTGCGCATGCTGACCAAGGCGCCGCGGCCGGCCAACGACATCGTCGTACTGTTCGCCGACGGCGAGCGGGTCGGCGGCCTGGGCAGCCGTGCCTTCGCCGGCCAGCATCGGCTGGCCGGTAGAATTGGCCTGGTGATCCGCTTCGACAGCGCCGGCAGCGCCGGTTCGCCGCTGCTGATCGGCGCCAGCGGAGATAGCGCCGTTGCGGTGCGCGGCTGGGCCACGGCGGTACCCGGCGCCCGCGGCGGCGCTGCCCTGCAGGACTTGTACAAGGACCTGCCGGGCGTGCAAATGGGCGACCTGGCCCATCTCGGCAGCGCGCGCCTGCACCTGGCCAATGTCGAGGGCAGCAACGGCAGCGGCATCGGCTCGCGCGACACCGTCGCGCGCCTGTCGCCGGCCACCGTCGAACAGACCGGCGCCGCCATGTACGCCTTGATGCGCCATTTCGGCGATGCCGATGTGCTGGTGCCCAGGAGCGTCAGCAAGGCCGCGGCCAAGGCCGGGGCCGTACTGTATTTCGACCTGCCCGGCTTCGGCGTCGTCAGTTATTCTCTGGACGCCGTGTGGGCATTCACCCGCCTGGCCTGCCTGATGCTGGTGATCGTCTGCGTGCTTGCCATCGACCGCGGTGAGGTCAGCGTGCGCGAGATCGTCGACGCCGCCCTCGGTTTCGTCGCCATCGCCGCCGTGCTGGTGCTGGCCGCCGCGCTGGTATGGAACCTGCTGCCCTCGCTGCACCGCGGCTACGACGCCCGCAATGTCGGCGCCGGCATGCGCGACTTCTGGTTCCTCGGCGGCTTCGCCGCGCTCGGCACAGCGCTGTTCGTGGTGCTGCAGCGGAGATTCCGGCGCGCCGTCGGCCATGGCGCCGCCGCGCTTGGCCCCCTGCTGGCGGCCACCGTGCTGTTGCTGGTGCTGAGCTGGCAGATGCCGCAGGCCAGTTACACGCTGGTATGGCCCTTGATCGGCACCTTGCTGGCGTATGGCGTGCTGTACGCGCCGCAAATCAGCGGCTTCGGAACAATGGCGAACATCAGGCGCGCCGCCGTGCTGGGCGCGGGCGCCGTGCCGGCGCTGTGGATCCTGGCGCCCTTGCTGAAAGATATGTACGTGATCACCTCGCCCGAACGCAGCGAACTGCCGATGATCGTGCTGGCCTTGCTGCTGGGGATGGCCAGCGTGCTGCTGACCGCCCAGCGCCGCTTCATCGTGCGCGGTCTCGGGGTGGCCGGCATCGCCTGCTTCGCCGTGGCCGGCAGCGCCTCGCCGTACGGGGCATCCGCCCTGCCGCAGCCGAACCGCATGGTGTATCTGAAAGACGCGGCGACCTGGCGCGCGTACTGGATGATGCCCAACGCCGCGCTCGATGCCTGGTCGCGCGGCTTCTTTCCGGAAGGGGCGCGCGCCCGCCTGCAAGTCGATCCCTTCGGCTGGAACAGCGGGCCGGTGTGGCTGGCCGTGGCGCCGCGCACCGCTGTGGAATTTCCCGCCATGGCCTCGGTCAGCGATGTCGACGACGGCAATCAGCGCCACGTGCGTTTTACACTGAGCACCAAGGCGGCGGTACCGTTTGTCGACCTGGTCTTGAGCGGCGCCGAGACCTATAAAACCAGCGTCAACGGCCGGCCGCTGTCGGACCAGCGCAGCGCCGGCTACAGCATCAGCCTGTACGGCATGGGCGGCCAGACCCTCGATTTCCGCTTCGATCTGGAGTCCGACAAGCGCGCCGTCATCGACGTGCACGAACGCAGGCCGGGCCTGCCCGCCGAGGCGGCGGCCGAGCGTCCGGCCGGCCTGCAGCCGCCGTTGACGCCAATGACGGCGACCACCATCGCGACCGATAGTCTGGTGTTCATGTAGGAAGAGAACGGTACACGAGAACGGTACAATTACGGCTTCGTCGACCATTATTGTTCAGGTAACCATGCGCAAGCTGCTCCTTTCCGTCACCCTGCTGGCCACCGGCGCCAGCGCCGCCTCCGCTGCCGCTCCTGTGCCGACCGTTCAAGAAGCGCCGCTGCGCGCCCACCTGCAATTCTTGTCGAGCGACCTGCTGGAAGGACGCGGCACCGGCCAGCGCGGCGGCGACCTGACGGTGTCGTACCTCGAGACCCAGGCCATGGCCGCCGGCCTGCGCCCCGCCAACGGCAGCAGCTTCCGCCAGAGCGTGAAAATCGCCGGCGTCAAGGCGCTGCCGGCCGAAAGCGAAGTCGGCATCGAGATCGGCGGCAAGCGGCAGGCGCTGGTGTTCGGCCGCGACTGGGTGTGGGCGCCGGGCGACGCCAAAGCCGTGCACGACATGAACGCCGACATGCTGTTCGTCGGCTACGGCATCACCGCGCCGGAACTGGGCTGGGACGACTACAAGGGCATCGACGTGCGCGGCAAACTGCTGGTCATGATGGTCAACGACCCCATGCCCACCCTCGGCGAGCCGGACCGTTTTAACGGCAAGGGCCTCACATATTATGGCCGCTGGACCTATAAATTCGAGGAAGCGGCCCGCCACGGCGCCGCCGGCGTGCTGCTGATCCATACCGACGCCTCCGCCTCCTACGGCTGGAGCGTGGTGCAAAACAGCTGGCTGGCCGAGCGCTTTCAGCTGGCCAACGCCGATCTCGGCAGCGGCATGCAGGGCTGGATGACCGACGCCACCGCACGCGCCGTGTTCAGGGCCGCCGGCCAGGATCTCGACGCCCTGCGCGCCGCCGCCGAATCGAAGGATTTCACACCGGTGGCGCTGGCCGCCCGCGTGCGCGGCGAAGCCCAGGCCAGCGTGCGCATGATCGAGCAATTCAACGTCGCCGGCATCGTCCCCGGCACCGACCCCAAACTGAAAGACGAAGTCGTCATCTACAGCGCCCACTGGGACCACCTCGGCAAGCAGGGCGCCGGCGGCGACAATATCTATAACGGCGCCGTCGACAACGCCTCCGGTTCGGCCGCCCTGCTGGCGATGGCGCAGGAAGCGGTCAGAGCACCCGCCCGGCGCAGCCAGATGTTTTTATGGGTGGCCGCCGAAGAGCAGGGTTTGTTGGGCAGCGCCGCGTATGCCGCCGCGCCCTTGTGGCCGGCCGCCAAGACCGCCGCCAACCTCAATCTCGACAGTTTGAATTGGGTCGGCCGCACCCGCGACATGAGCGCCTCCGGCAGCGAACGCACCGAACTGGGAGCAATGGCCGCGGCCACCGCAAAGGCGATGGGCTTGAGCGTGGCGCCGCCGAAACCGGACCTGTCCGGCGGCTATTTCAGAAGCGACCATTTTTCGTTCGCCAAAGCGGGCATTCCGGCATTTTCCGTCGGCGGCGGCGCCGATTACATCAAGGACGGCGCCGCCGCGACGGCGCGCCGTAAAACCTATGGCGAAGAACGCTATCACCAGGTGTCCGACGAATACGACCCAAGCTGGGATTTGTCGGGCATGGTGCAGCAGGCGCAGTTTACTTTGAACCTGGGACGGACGGTGGCGGATGCGCCGAAGATGCCGGCCTGGAAGGCGGGTGATGCGTTTGGCCGGATTCGCGCCGGCGCGAATTAAGCCGGAGGACAGGCCCTGTGTCCGGATGCGGCCCAGCCTGTCCCACGTCTCCGACCTGAAGCAAATTATCCTGTTGCTTTGACTCTACGCGAACATGGGACAGGCACCTACGGCGCCAGTCCCCCCTCCTGCCCACGCTGTTAACAACGCTTGAGGGATTCGTCCAATTGCCCGCGGCGGAATTCCCCCTGCCGCTCGAACATCCAGCCCGGATACTCCGGCGGCAAGGCGCTGGCGGCATCGATGGCGGCGATGTCGGCGGCGCTCAGGGTGAGCGATGCCGCCGCGATATTGTCTTGCAGCTGCTCGAGGCGCTTGGCGCCGATGATGACGCTGGTCACTTGCGGCTGGTGCAGCAGCCAGGCCAGCGCCACCCGCGCCACCGTGACGCCGTGGGCGTCGGCGATCGGCCGCATGGCGTCGATGGCTTGCCAGCCGCGCTCCTTGTCGACCGGCGGAAAATCAAATTCGACGCGCCGGCTGCCAGCTTCGGCCTGTTGGTCGCGGCTGTACTTGCCGCTGAGCAGGCCACCGGCCAGCGGGCTCCACACCATCAGGCTGAGGCCCTCGCTTTTGAGCATTGGAACCAGTTCGCGTTCGAGATCGCGCCCGGCCACGCTGTAATACGCCTGCAGCGACTGGAAGCTGGCAATGCCGAGCCGCTCCGAGATGCCGAGCGCCTTGGCGATTTGCCAGGCGGCCCAGTTCGACACGCCGATGTAGCGCACGTGGCCGTGCTGCACCATGGTGTCGAGCGCCCGTAAAGTTTCTTCGATCGGCGTGGCCGGATCGAAACCGTGCACCTGGTACAGGTCGATGTGGTCGAGTTGCAGGCGTTTCAGACTGGCCTTGACGCCATCGATGATGTGGCTGCGCGACAATCCTCTCGCATTCGGCCCCTTGCCCATTTCGCCGAACACTTTCGAGGCGATCACCACCTCCTCGCGCGCGATGCCGAGGTTTTTCAGGGCCTGGCCGACAATGGTTTCCGAGGCGCCGCCCGCATACACGTCGGCGGTGTCGATAAAGTTGATGCCGTTGTCGACGGCGTGGCCGATCAGCGCCTCCGCTTCTCCCTGCTGCAACTGGCCGATCTTGCCCCACATGCCGTCCGAGCCGCCGAAAGTCATGGTGCCGAGGCAGAGTTCTGAAACAAACAGGCCGGTCTTGCCGAGTGGATGGTGACGCATGGTTGGGAAGCTCCGTAAGGTTATGCCGCAGGGTTAAGCCGCAGCGTCGATCGCGGCGCGGCAGCTGTCCAGCATAGCGCCGCCCCGGGATTTCTGCTGAAGCAGTCTTTCATATGACGCGCAGCAACAGACAACGATCAGGCCGCAGCGCGACGTTTAAAAGTCCAGCATCACGCCCGCGCCCAGCGATTTCTGCGCATAGTTATAGTCGATCAGACTCTGGCCGTACCCGGTAAAACCCTGGACATAGGCTTTCAGGTTGGTGACGACCGGAATGGCGACGCCCACCTGCAGCGCGCCGTGGCCGGTGCTGAAATTGCGCCGCACCAGCGCCGAATATTCCCAGCCCTTGTCGTGGTAGGCCACGCGCACATCGCCGCGCCCCATGAAATCGATGATGTCGATGTTGTCGTTATCCGACTTGGCATTGTCCAGGCGTTTCCACACACGGGCGGTCACTTCGAGATCGCCCGCCTCGACACCGAACGACACGTAGGCGCGATTCCAGCTGCGCGACAAGGTCGTGCCCTGGCCGTTCGACTGGTGCGACGCGCCGAGACCGGCAAAACGCAGGTTGACCGGACCAAGCTGCTTGTTGATCGGAACGATCGCCATGATTTCCGGCTGGTAGTTGGTTTCGCGGAACGGGCTCGAGTACTGGCGCGCATAAGCCTGCCAGAAACTTTGCTGCGTGTAGGCCGCCCACAGGTCCACCGGCGAACCGGCGATGCCCTCGATGACCTTGGCCTTGAAACTGAGCTGATAGGTCAGCTCGGCGTGCTTGCCGCGATAGCCGTCTGGATAGATATTGCGGTACGGCCGGTCATTGGCCGAATTGCTCTGGTTGGCGATCAACAGGTAATTGTCGCGGAACGGGTGAATCGCATACACGCCGCGGTTGGCGTCGTTATTCAACTCCCAA
This sequence comes from Massilia sp., assembly GCA_028291845.1. GTDB lineage: Bacteria > Pseudomonadota > Gammaproteobacteria > Burkholderiales > Burkholderiaceae_D > JAFCUW01. The sequence goes on from JAQGNM010000327.1 coordinate 25,252, forward strand.
TCCTGGCTCATGCGCGAAATCGGCGTGGCCGGCGCCTGCACCTTGGGGCTGGGTTTCGATGGCATCGCCGCCGCCACCGCGTTGGCCGCTTCCGGCGAGGCGCTGGCCGGCACGCCAACCTTCTGTTCGGCCTTCTGCAACTCCTTGGCCAGGGCATCGTAGCAACCCAGGCGTGCGCTGGCGTCGCCGAGCACGGCACAGCGTTGCAGATATTGTTCGGGTTCCGCGGCGTGGGCATGCGCCATGGCGAGCAGGGTCGCCGTGCAGATCAGGGAGGGAGCGAATTTCATGAATTTTGATTGTGAACAATGGAATACGAGCAAGTATAGCCACTATTCATTTTTCATGATGCGAGGCACAAGCAAATTGAGAGTTGCCTCTATTTTTGGCACCCGCCAATAAAAAACGGCGCCCGATGGCGCCGTCGCATGACGATGATCGGCAACTGCCGCTCTTATTGCAAGTCGAACTCCGACGGACTCATCCCCAGTTCACGGATGATTTTGCCCGCGACAATCTGCTCCTTGGCATCGAAGTCGCCATCGGACGCCGCCACCGCGATGATCATGCGTACCAGCAAGCGCGACGCTTCGGCATTCGATTTCATCTTGTGCAGCGACTGGTAGGCCTTGGCTTCGCCGATGTCCTTGTCGAATTCGAGCTGGCCGACGTAGTCCTGGAAGGCCTTGATGACGTCGCTGGTGGTGAACACCGACAGGGCGTCGTTGCTTTCGATGAATTTAATCATCTTCTGCTTTTCTTCCGAGCTGACGCTGCCGTCGGCCATGGAAATGAGGGCGCAACCGGCCATGGCGGCATTCAGGAAATCCTTGTTCTTGTACTTCAAGGCTTCCGTTTTCAGCTCGCTGGCCTTGGTTTTCAGGCGCGACAGGAAATTGTCGAAACTCATATCTCAACTCCGATGGGGTAGGTGGAATGACGATCTTACGCGTTTAAGCGTGCAAGCTGCCGCACACCTGTCAAATTCGATAGCGGACCGGGCCAATTCACCGAACGCCGGCCCTCACTTGCCCGGCGCCGCCTCATTCAAGCCCTTCAGCAGCGCCGCATGGAAAGTGGCCGGGTCCTGTATCTGCGGCGCATGGCCCAGCCCCGCAAACTCGACCAGCCTGGCGCCGGGGATGGCGCTTGCCGCTTTCTTGCCCAGCTCGGCGTACCGCCCCAGCATTGGCCGCAGCGCGGGCGGCGCGGCATCCTTGCCGATCGCCGTGGTGTCTTTTAAACCGATCAGCAACAGGGTCGGCACTTTGATGCGGGCAAATTCGTAGACCACCGGCTGCGTATAGATCATGTCGTAGACCAGCGCGGAATTCCACGCGACCGCCTGCTTGCCGGGGCCGCGGTTCATCCCCGCCAGCATCTGCACCCATTGCTCGTATTCCGGCTTCCAGGTGTCGGCATAGTATGTCGATTTTTCGTAGGCGCGGATCTTGTCGGCATCGGTCGCCATTTCACGGGCGTACCATTTGTCCACGCCCAGCGAGGGCACGCCCAGCGCTTTCCAGTCTTCCAGACCGATCGGATTGACCAGCGCCAGCTGCTCGGTTTGCTGCGGGAACATCAGCGCGTAGCGCACCGCCAGCATGCCGCCGGTGGAGTGGGCGATCAAGGCCGCGCGTTTGACCCCGATCGATTCGAGCAGCGCGCGGGTATTGTCGGCCAGTTGCTGAAAACTGTACTGGTAGCGCGCAGGTTTGCTGGACTTGCAGAAGCCGATCTGGTCGGGCGCGATCACGCGGTAGCCAGCGCCGCTGAGCGATGCGATGGTGGCGTCCCAGGTGGCGGCGCAAAAATTTTTGCCGTGCAGGAGCACCGCCGTGCGGCCGTTGGCAGCGACGGTGGGCGCGACGTCCATGTAGGCCATGTGCAGGGCCACACCTTGCGAGGTGAAGTTGTACTGCTTGACCGGATGGGGATAACTGAAACCTTCCAGTTCCGCGCCGTAGGCAGGCTCATCGGCGGCATGGGCGCTGCTCAGCAACAAGGCGCTCAGGGCGGCGCTGGCCAACATTTTAATTCGGTAATGGCGAGTCGGCATGGGGGCTCCGTTAAATTGCTGCTACCGTAACGCCAAACCGCCGCCGCGCTGCGCACGACAGCGCCGCGCTTCGACTGCTTACAGGATCGGCCCGCAGACCAGCCGCGCGCCGCCGCCGCCCAGCATTTCCGGGTGATCGGCATGGTTGTCGCCACCGACATGGACCATCAGGGCGCGTCCCTTGATGTCGGCCATTTTCAGGCGCGGTGCCAGCACCGGATTGCTGGCCTTGCCGGCCGCATCGACCGCCAGCGCCGGCAAGTCGCCCAGGTGACCGTCGCCCCATGGCAAGCCATGTCGCTTGCTGCCCTTCGGATCGTAATGTCCCCCGGCGGCCAGACCAGCCACCTTCTTGCCGTCCTTTTCGCCATCGGCGCAGTTGGCGTTTTCGTGCACGTGGAAACCGTGCAGGCCCGGCGGCAGCCCGCTCAGGGCCGGTGTGAACACCAGGCCATAAGGCGTTTCGCTGACGGTGACGACGCCGCTGGCACCATCGCCTGCGCCAGCGGCGCCCAGCATTTTCATGGGAATCGTGATGTCCGCGGCGGATGCGGCACCGAACGCGCACGCGAGCGCCACGGCAGCAGCGCGGCGCATTGCCAGTTGAATTTTCATGGAGGTTCTTTCAAAAGGGCTGATCGAAAGACAACTGTACCCCAATCGGCGCCAACCGGGCTGTGCACGCGCGCTGCCGCCCGTCAGCTGGACAGCAGCGTGCGTCCCACGGCGGATTATTTCATCGTGTAACTTTGCTGCGCCGTATCGACCGCGTAATTGCGCGCGGTATCCCAATAAGTAAATGTGTAGCGCACCACGTCGCCGATCTTGAGGCCGCCGGCACTATACGTGTTGGTGCTGCCGTCGAGCCGCATGCGCACGTTTTGCTGGGCGCCGTTGTTGACCGTGTAATGGACGTCGGCCCAGCTGCCGGTGGTGGTGGTAAATTGCAGCGTGGTCGACGAGGTCTGCGTGACGGCGGTCGGCCCGCTCGCCAGCGGCGGCGTGGTGGTGGTGGTGCCCGAATCCCAGACGATGTCGTCGATGGCGAACTGGAAGGCGGAGGCCGGCAAGGCGTTGGCGTTACTCGAGATCATGAAGATGTCGAGAATCGACTGCAAGGCAACAGCCGGGCCGATCAGGGTCGACACCGGCACGGTGGCGATTGCCCAGTCGCCGTTGCGCACCAGGCCGTAGGCGGTGGTGTTGGCGGGAAAACTGACCCAGTTCTGATTCGTATAGGTATCGCCGATGCCGATATTAAAAGACACATTGGCCGGGATCTTGATGCGGAATTTCATCGTGCCGTTGCGGAAGTTGGTCAAATCGCGCGCCTGGCGCGACTGCACGCCGCCGCCGAACCACTGCCCGGGCGCCGTGTAGTTCCAGGCGATCACGTTGCTGCCTTCATACGGCGCCGTGTTGCCGGCGCCCGACGAGGCGCCATTCCACAGGAAGATATCGGAACTGGTGCCGGCCACCAGCTTGTTGTTGACCACGGTGTTGTCGGTGAACACGCCGAACTTGCCCACTTCCGGCACCGTCTGGTTGCCGAGTTTCACGGTGCCCTTGCCGTCGAGCTGATACACGCGCACATAGTCGACATACATGGTGGCCGGCAATGGCGCCGTCACCTGGCCGGGTGTGGCCGCATCGGTAAAGTTGCCGCCGACGGCCATGTTGAGCAGCAAATAAAACGGCGCCTGCAGGGCGGTGGAATTGACCGGCAAGGGCGCATCGTACATATTGCGCTCGACGCCATTATCAACCACCGTAAAGCGCATCTCGCTCTCGGTCCAGTACAGGCGGTACGTGACGAAGCGGTTGACCAGCGGCATGCTCGCCGCATACCAGCTCCTGGTTTGCCAGGCGGTCGAGGCGGCGCAGCTTTCGTTGCCGGGCACACAAGCGGCCTGCTGCCAGGTGATCACGTTCGAGCCGACATAATTGTTGGCCGGCGGCGAACCGGCGGCAGTGCGCGAGGATGCTTTATGGCCCATTTCCATCATGTCGATCTCGCCATTTCTCGGCCAGGTCTGCGGGCTGACGCCGAGCAGCCAGGCCGCCGGCCACAAGCCGTTGCCGACCGCCGGCGTACTCAGGCGCACCTCGATCATGCCGTACTGCACCTGCACCTTGCCCTTGGTGTCGACCTTGCCGGACGTAAAAACGTTGCTGCCGACTGTCTGGTTCTGCGCCTTGATGGCCAGGGCGCGCGTACCCGTCTCGAACGGCACATTGACGATCGACAGGTTATTCGGGCTGTAATACTCGAGTTCCGCGTTGCCGTAGCCGCACAGGTTGATCTGGCAGCCGTTGCCGTCGTACGGCGTCCACACGGCGGCGTTGAGCGACGCGCCATTGAATTCTTCGGACCATAATAGCTGGCCGATCTGCGGGTTGGTGACGCTGGCGGAGACCTGGGCGCTGGCGGCCAGCAGCAAGCCGGCGGCGATCGCTTGGAAAGGTTTCCAGTTCGTGCTGCTTTGTTGATGACTTTTCAATTTCGACTCCTCGTGTTGTCCAAGAAAATGAAAGCGGATGGCCCGCACGGCCGCCGCGGTGCGCCGGCTGGCGCCGGTCTTCGATGCTCATTCGCCGTTATGGAAACGTTTCCAAATGAGTCTGGTGAATGTATGCCGATTTAGCTGAGGTGTCAAACTGTCTGATGCATCGGGAAATTTCATTTGCGGCCAGGTCCCCACTGGCCGGCAGTTGTCGCGTTATCATGAGCTTCCCCACCGCTCAAGGATGTGCCATGCATCGATTTGCCGCCTTCTCCCGCCGCCTCGCAGCGCCGACGATCCTGGCGCTGCTGCTTGCCGGTTGCGCGGCGGCGCCGGCAAGCATGCTGGCAGCGGACACGGCAAATGCCGCTGCAATGGCCGGCGTGGTCGGTGCCGACTTCAACGGGGTGGTGCTGCTGCAATCGTCGGCCACGGCAACGCCGCAGATCCGCGCTTTCGGCACCGCCAACGTCGAGCGGGGCGCCGCCACCACCATTGACACCCGCTTCCAGATCGGCTCGATTTCGAAATGGCTCACCAGCGTGGCCGTGCTGCGCCTGGTCGACCGCGGCGTCCTGCAGCTGGACGTGCCGATCGCCGCCTGGCTGCCGCAGATGACGGCCAGCGGATCGACTGTCACCTTGCGTCACCTGATGTCGAACACCAGCGGCATCCCCAACGACCTTTCGCCCGCCCTGAAAAGCGATCCGGCGTCCGTGATGCAGCCGATGCCGATGGCGCAGGCGAGCATGCGCTTCGTCGGCCGCGCACCGGCGTTCACGCCCGGCAGCCAGTTCGACTATGTGCCGACCAACTGGGTCATCGTCGGCGCCATCCTGGAAAAAGTCACCGGCAAGCCGTTCGCGGCGGTACTGGACGATGAAGTGCTGCGCACGGCCGGCGCCGCCAGCACCGGCGTGCCGCAGGCGGCCTTCGACAGCATGCCCGGCGCGGCCCGTGCTTACGGCGCCAGCCTGCCGCGCACGCCCAAGATGTCGCCGCATGTGAACTACGTCGCCGCCAGCGGCACCATCTACAGCACCGCCGCCGACCTGGCGCGCCTGGCCCACGCCGTCTACGAAACCGGCCTGCTCTCCCCCGCCGCCCGCGCCGAGCTGTCGCGCATCAACGTGCCTGACGAATCGTACGCACTGGGCGGGCGGGTGCTGTCGATCGCGCTGGGTGGCACCAACCGAATGGTGGCGTCGGAGTCCGGGGTATCGGGCGGCTACAAGAGCTTGCTGCTGTATGTCATCGGCGAGGGCAAGACGGTGGTGATTTTGAATAACACGGACATGCAGCAGTCGACCCAGGCCGAGATGGCGAAAGCTTTGTTGGCGAGAATGTATCAGTAAGGCAAAAACCGCCGGCAGGTCCCACTGACATCGCACAGCACCCTGCCCTAGCAAGCTATGTGCATGCAGTTGCCGGTATACCCAAGGACAAGAAACTGCAGGCGGCCGAATCAAATGGCGGATTGGTTCGGCCGGACCTGAGCTTTTGCGTTTGAAACGGCAGACGCCTGCGCGTGGCCCCCACCACAATAACCTCGGCAGGCGCTTAAAACGCTTCCCACTCCTCGCCCATGGCGGCGGGGGCCGGCGCCTTGTGACGCGCGGCTGGCGCCAGTTTGACGGCCGGCGCGGCAAGCGGGCGCGACGGCAGCGCCGGACGGAGCACGGCAGCGGGACGGGTCGGCTCGGCCTGGTCGAGCTTGAAGATGCCGACCACTTCGGCCAGCGACGCTGCCTGTTCCTGCATGGCGCCGGCGGCAGCGGCAGCTTCTTCGACCAGCGCGGCGTTCTGCTGGGTTACTTCGTCCATCTGCACGATCGCCATATTGATTTGCTCGATGCCCGCCGTCTGTTCCATGCTGGCCTCGGCTATTTCGGCCATGATGTCGGTAACGCGGGTGATCGATTCGACGATTTCGGTCATGGTGGCGCCGGCCTGATCGACCAGTTTGCCGCCGGCATCGACCTTGACCACCGAATCGTCGATCAAAAGCTTGATTTCCTTGGCCGCCGCGGCCGAGCGCTGGGCCAGGTTGCGCACTTCCGATGCCACCACGGCAAAGCCGCGGCCCTGCTCGCCGGCTCGTGCCGCCTCGACCGCCGCGTTCAGGGCGAGGATGTTGGTCTGGAAAGCAATACTGTCGATGAC
>JAQGNM010000348.1 GCA_028291845.1 Massilia sp.
CAATAAAGGCGACCGCTTGAGCCGATGGGCGATGGCCCTGCAAGAGCGGGTCGGCTACGGCAAGGCGGTCGTTGCCATCGCCGCCAAGAACGCGCGCCTGGCCTGGGCCATGCTCGCCAAGGGAGAACAGTTCAAGCCGCTCACATGAAAACGGCCATGCATGTCGTCCGGCCGGTCGGCGGCCGGATCCCGCCTGACGGCGGGACCAGCGACGGCATGCCTGGAGAGGTGCCGCGGTTTGAGCAACGCTTGAAAACCGTCGTCAGCAAATAGCTGCCGGCGATGTCCGAGAAAACGGAAGGAACCATCTTCGAGTCTGCAAGCAATGATGAGGTAACGGTTTGACCGGGTGGAGCATACCTGTAGTCTGGTGGGACAGAAAGCAGGTCCGGCGTTTGAATGAGGTACTCCACGCGTGTCTGTCATCAGGGTCCGAGCCAGCAGAATATCCGAGCTCAATATGACCGTTTATAGCAGACCGGCCTGCCGTCCAGCGAGCAAACTCGAGAAGACTAACCGGAGAATTTTAAAATTTACCTTGAATTCGTTGGGAAGCCCTTATAGCCAGACAAGAGGCTTTTTGCCCGATTGTTCTTGGTCAGCCTTAATGCTTGCTGAATGGTTTGGGCCGCTCGTGGTCGACACAGGTTTAGCGCCAATTGCGGCGCGGAACAAACGCGGCATCATCCGCATCGCCAGCTTGTAGACGACGACCAACACCGCCGTTGTCACCACAGGCCCTAGCACCCAATAGAAAGGGTATGGAATATGCCCTTTGAACGGTTTGTAGACAATCGAGGTGAGCAGCAACACTGGTGCATGGGCCAGGAAAAGGAAAAAGCTGTATTTGTTCATCCTGCTCAACCAGAGGCCGAAGGGGGTCCGCACTAGCAACGAGGAAGCCGGCCAGATCAGGAAGGGGGCGACCATTCGCAAAATATCGGTATTAGCAACGCGAAAGGCGATGATATAGGCGCACAACAATAAAAATAGCGCCAGACACAAGGACGCATAACGGTCAAGCGCACGCATGTCCCATCCACGTATTGCAGCCAGCCCGCCCAAATAGAACATCGGCCACAGCGCATTGCGCAGCACAAACGGACCGTCCAGGTCAAACCGGTAAATTGCGAGGACGATCCCCAATCCGAGCAAGGGGAAATTACGCATGAACCAGCCTAACAGTGGCGCTGCGATCATCAGCGCTATCAAATCACGAAGGAAGTTCAGCGGGTAATTGATGGGGGAGTTGGTCAGGCCAATAGCGGCGTCCAGCCAGCCATTCCTGCCTTTCGGAACGAGATCGTTATTGAGTGTGACGCCTAAACCTACCTGCATCACCAATGCCGCAGTCAGCAACCCTAAGTTAAATACGAGAAACGGAACGACGAGCGTGCGGAATTTCCTGCTTGCCAGCTTAGCGGGCGTGCGATCCAGGGCTGATCGGAACAGCAGGTACCCGGAGATGCAGGCAAGCAGTGAGACTGACGTCCGAAATACCGCGTTTTGGAAAAAAGCCTTGAGCAGATCGAACGGGGTGTTCGCAACTTCCGCGATTGGCACGTAGGGCGGTGCGTGCAAAAGCACGACGCCGAAAATCATCAGGAAACGAAGTAGTGCAATGCGCTGACTGACCGAACCGTGATCGTCATTCATGAAATCCCTTGCCATGGATAGTGGCTTTTATTGCAACGAATAAATATTATTTTGTTATTAATCTACGGCAAAGCTTTTCTTGGTTCGCGGTTGACTGCTCTTGCGAATGTGATTGTCAGACACGCATACCCTGGGGAAGCACTGATCAATTCATGACGGCGGACTCGGCGCACGAAAAAAGCGCCCAGCTGCGTTGCAATACCTCGCCATGCCCCGGTATGGCTACGGTGTTGCGCCTTGCTGGACCCTTTTCGCGAGACCGATTCTATCTGCCGTGCCAAATCATGACGGCAAGCTCGGAACCCAAAAAGTGCTCTGCCGTGTTGCAAGTACTCGCCATGCGCTGGTATTGCGCCATGCCGAGTTGGTTTTCGTAAACCTGTTGCGTGACCGATTCCAGCCGCCGGAATAAATCTGCGCTTCCCTAGTCTTCGCTTCAGACAGAGGTATAAGCAGAAAGTGTGCCAGGTATGCCTTGCAAAAAAGATCTTTTCTGAATCAAACGGTTGCGGATAACGAGATATGACTGCGGCCAAGACCACCACGTAGCATGTAAGATTTCTCGACACATTTTAAAGGAATGCGGCTAGCGCCGGGATGGCGCTTAGTCAAGCGAGCCAGGCTCCGTAGTTGCGGGCGGCGCAAGCGGAGCGTCTGCAGTGGGAGTTTTGCTCTACACTTCCAACGCCCCTATAGACCAACAGCCCCGGCCATACTCCGCGGCGCGTGGGCGACGGGCTGCGCACACGGTCGTGAAGTACATGCCCGGCGCGCGGCCACTACGAAGGTTCGGTGCCGTTGAAGCCATCGTGCTGGAGGCATCCGTATGCCGAACCGGCGCGAATCGGCATACTACGCCTCAACAAACTGGCATCAATCCGCAAATGGAGATCTGGAAAACATGAATTTGAACATGCTCGGCGTTGCCACCACTTTCTCGCTCACCCTGCTCGCGTTCGCCGCCGCTCCCGCAGCGGCTAATGCGCGCTCTGCTGCATCCATCACCGACGGCCTGCCTTTCGAGGTCAAGCCGGTCGGCACATTCAAGAGCCCATGGGCCATGGCATTCCTGCCCAACGGCAACGTGCTGGTTACGCAAAAGGAGGGGACGATGATCCTGTTCGATCCCGCAACCGGTACCAGGCGGACCGTGTCCGGCACACCCGCCGTCAGCAGCAAGGGCCAGGGATCGCTCATGGACATCGTGCCCGCTCCCGATTTCGCGGCCAGCAAGCGGCTCTACTTCAGCTACTCCGAGGCGGGTAACGGTGACGGCAGCCGGGTCGTGCTCGCCACGGCGACACTCGATCAGGCAGGCGGTACGCTCAAGGATACACGGGCCATCTTCCGCGGCCAGGAGGCTTCGACTGGCGGGCACTATTCGGGCCGTATCGGCTTTTCGCCGGATGGCAAGTATCTCTTCTTCACCTGTGGCGACCGCCAGCTTTTCGATCCGGCGCAGGATCCCAAGTCGACGCTCGGCAAGGTGCTGCGCCTGAACCTCGACGGCACGCCGGCCGCCGGCAACCCGCTCGCGGCCAAGGGCTTCAATGCAGCCGTCTGGTCGTATGGCCACCGCAACCTGCTGGGCATCGCCTTCGACAGGCAGGGGCGCCTGTGGGAAATGGAAATGGGGCCGCGCCACGGTGACGAGATCAACCTGATCAAGCCAGGCCTCAACTATGGCTGGCCGAAGGCATCGAATGGCAACCACTATGACGGCCGCGACATCCCCGACCACGCGCCTGGCGACGGCTTCGAGGCCCCGAAAGTGTCCTGGAACCCGGCCATTTCACCAGGCGGCCTCGCCTACTACGATGCTGACCTGTTCCCGAAGTGGAAAAATTCCCTCTTCATCACTGGTCTTTCGGGCCAGTCGCTGGACCGCATCGCTCTTGACGGCGAGAACGCGAGCAAGCAGGACCATTGGGACATGGGGGAACGGATCCGCGCGGTGCGCACGGGGCCGGATGGGGCGCTGTGGGTGCTGGAAGATGGGCCGCGGGGACGACTGTTGATGCTTACGCCGAAGAGGTAGGGCAGCGGGGACTAAGTGGCGCGGGCATGCCAGTATGGAGGGCGAGTGTCAAGTCTGGTAAACGGACACGGGCTCAACCGTCGTGGTGATGCGGTACTGACATTACTGACCAGGCCGTGTCCGTTTACCAGACTTGACCCCCTGCTCCCCTTGCTTTTTTTCAGGTTGACATCAGGCGCGCGCGGGAGGGCGTCGCAGGCGCGCCGGCCAGCTTGAAGAGACTCACAGCATCGGACAGCTTGAGCGCGTTGTCATGCATGCTTAGTGCTGCCGCTGCAGCCTCTTCAACGAGGGCGGCATTCTCCTGCGTCATCTCATCCATATGAACAATGGCGTTGTTGACCTCTTCGATCCCGCTGCTTTGTTCCTGGCTCGCCGTCGTCATCTCCAGCACAACGGTATTGACCCGCGTGACCGATGATACGATCTCCGCCATCGTGCGGCCGGCCTCGCCCACCAGCTTGCCTCCGGCCTCAACATTGCCTACCGAATCGTTGATCAGCGTTTTGATTTCCTTCGCCGCCGTGGCCGACCGCTGCGCCAGCGTGCGCACTTCCGCCGCCACCACGGCGAAACCGCGGCCATGCTCGCCGGCGCGTGCGGCTTCTACCGCAGCGTTGAGCGCGAGGATGTTGGTCTGAAACGCGATGCCGTCGATCACGCTGATGATGTCGGAGATCTTGCGCGAGCTTTCGTTGATGCCCTTCATGGTGTCGACCACGCGCGCCACCACTTCACCGCCCTGCACGGCGACGCTGGTAGCACCCTGCGCCAGCTTGTTG
>JAQGNM010000370.1 GCA_028291845.1 Massilia sp.
AGGCCAGCTTGATGCGGGCGATCGATTCGTCGGTGGCTTCGTCGACCGTGTCGTCGACCTCGCGGCAAAACGCGTACAGGGCGGTAATCGCCCGGCGCCGCTCGGGCGGCAGGAACAGGAAACTGTAATAAAAGCTCGAGCCGCTCTGGACGGTTTTTTGTTGGCAGTATTCGTCGGGGGACATGGACAGGAACGGTAGAGGTAGCTGACAAAAGCGCTATTCTATAGGGTGGCGCGACGCATCGGGCGGCGCATCCGCAGGCCACGCCACAGGATCGCCGCCCAGTCTCGTGTTTTGAGCAGCGGGCGGCGGGTAAACACGTCGTATTCGTGCGCTTCGATGCGCTCGAGAATACGCAAGCCCCCTTGCACCACCAGCCGCAATTCCCAGCCAATACGGCCCGGCAGCCGGGTCGCCAACGGCGCCCCGGACAACATCAAGGCGCGCGCACGCGCCACTTCGAACGCCATCAGCGCCGACCAGCGCTCGCCTGCGCGCCACTCGGGCAGGGCGGCCGGATCGATGCCGAAGCGGCGCAAATCGTCCAGCGGTATATAGATGCGGCCCTTTTCGCGGTCGATCGCCACATCCTGCAAAAAATTGATCAGCTGCAGGGCCGAGCAGATGGCGTCGGCTTCAAGCAGATTGTCGTTCGAGGCTGCCCCGTACAGAGACAACATCAGGCGGCCGACCGGATTGGCCGAGCGCGCGCAGTAATCGAGCAGGGCGGGGAAGTCGCCATAGGATTTCACCACGATGTCCTGCTCGAAAGCGGACAGCAGGTCGTAAAACGGCGAAAGCGGCAGGCCGAACTGTTGTATTACCGCCGCCAGGCGCACGAACAGCGCCAGTTCGGGCGCCTCGCCGCGGGCGATGCTGTCCAGGCCGGCGCGGTACACGGCCAGTTGCACCAGCCGCTCGGCAGGAACAGCCTCGCCTTCGTCGGCGATGTCGTCGGCACTGCGGGCGAAGGCGTAGATCGCTTCGACCGCCGGCACCAGGCGGCGCGGCAACAGGATCGAGGCGACGGGGAAATTTTCGTAGTGATCGACGGCCATGAATACTTGCTAACTAGTCAATGAACTTATAAGTTTACTTGTTATGACGGAATTTAATTACAATAAGGAAATTAAACTGTGCGCATGCTTGATGCGGACCTGCCGTGTCCGCCTCGAAGTCCGGCATCTTGACAGAGTCATCATTGCAGAGCGCATCTTAAAGGAAAACATCGTGGACGCCCTTAACGCCGTTCGTCTCTTGCCTGTGCTTGCCGTCGCGACAAGCCTTTTATGTGCATGTTCAAAGCCTGCCGACAAGATCGAGGACATCCGTCCGGTCCGCACCATGGTGCTGTCGAGCAACAGCGTCGAGGTCAGCGCCGAGTATTCCGGCGACGTGCGTCCGCGCATCGAATCGAAGCTCGCCTTCCAGGTCGGCGGCAAGATCACCGCGCGCCGGGTCGATGTGGGCGCCTTCGTCAAGAAGGGCCAGGTGCTGATGCAACTCGATCCGCAGGATTTGCGGCTCGGCCAGGAGCAGGCCTCGGCCAATATGCGCGCGGCCGAGACCAGCCGCGACCTGGCCAAGGCCGAGGTCAAGCGCTACCAGGAACTGCGGGTGAAAAATTTTGTCAGCCAGGCGGTGATCGACGCCAAGATGGCCGCCTTCATGGCGGCCCAGGCCAGCGTCGACGCGGCCCAGGCCGGTTACCGGGGCCAGTCCAACCAGGCCGGCTACGCCACCCTGGTGGCCGACGCCGACGGCGTGGTCACCATGGTCGATGCCGAAGTCGGGCAGGTGGTGGCGCCCGGCGTGCCGGTGGTGAAAGTGGCGCGCGCCGGCGAAAAGGAAATCGTCATCGGCGTGCCGGAGGACAAGGTCGAGCAATTGCGCAAGGTCGAGGACGTCAGCGTGCGGCTGTGGGCGATGCCCGGCGTGGTAATTCCCGGCAAGGTGCGCGAGGTGTCGCCGGTGGCCGACCCCGCCACTCGTACCTACCAGTTCAAGGTGGCGATTCCTACCGCCCAGCCGGAGGTCAAGCTGGGACAGACCGCGCAGGTGCTGTTTTCCAGGATTTCGGCGAATCCGCGCATCACCGTGCCCTTGTCGGCCCTGAACCAGGAAAGAAAGGTCACCTCGGTGTGGGTGGTGCAGAACAGTACCGTGAAGCTGGTGCCGGTCACCATCGGCGGCGTCGCCGGCAACGATGTGCAATTGGTCGACGGCGTCACCCCCGGTCAGGTGATCGTCACCGCCGGCGCCAACCTGTTGAAAAACGGCCAGAAGGTGCGCTTGCTGGCGGACGAACAAGCCCTGTCCGGCAGCGCCGGGGCGGCCAAATGAAAGGCTTTAATCTTTCGCGCTGGGCTCTCGAACACATTCCCCTGACGCGCTACCTGATGGCGGCCCTGCTGATCGGCGGCATGGTCAGTTATGGCAAGCTGGGCCAGGACGAAGATCCGCCGTTCACCTTCCGCACCATGGTGGTGTCGGCCAAGTGGCCGGGCGCCACCGCCATGCAGATGGCCGAGCAGGTCACCGACAAGCTGGAAAGAAAGCTGCAGGAAACGCCGTACATCGACAAGATCAAGAGTTACTCGAAGCCGGGCGAAACCGTGATCATCGTGCAGTTGCGCGAATCGACGCCGCCGCGCGACACCGCCGCCTCGTGGTACCAGGTGCGCAAAAAGCTGGGTGATATCGCCTTGACCCTGCCGCCGGGCGTGCGCGGGCCGTTCTTCAACGACGAGTTCGGCGATACCTACGGCTCCATCGTCGCCTTGTCCGGCGACGGTTTCACTTATGCCGAGGTGAAGGATTACGCCGACTTCGTGCGCCAGCAGTTATTGCGCGTGCCGCTGGTGGCCAAGGTCGAGCAGTTCGGCGTGCAGGAAGAAAAGCTCAATATCACTATCTCGCGCAGCAAGTTCGCCTTGCTCGGCATCCCCTTCGAAGCGATCGTCAACCAGATCAATGCGCAAAACGCGGTCGAGTCGACCGGCATCCTGGTCACCCCGACCGACAACCTGCAGGTGCGGGTGAGCGGCGCGCTGTCGAACATCAAGAGCCTGGAAGAAGTGAAGTTGACCGCCGGCGCCGCCAGCGTGCGCCTGGGCGACATCGCCACCATCACCCGCGACTACGCCGACCCGCCGCAGGACAAGATGCGTTTCAACGGCCACGAGGTGATCGGCCTGGGCGTGTCGATGGAAAAGGGCGGCAATATCATCGAGATGGGCAAGGGCCTCGACGATACCCTGGCGCGCATCAAGAAGGAACTTCCGGTCGGTATCGAGTTGCACCAGGTGTCGAATCAGCCGCACGCGGTCACCGAATCGGTGAGCGAGTTCATGCGCACTCTGATCGAAGCGGTGCTGATCGTGCTGGCGGTCAGTTTTGTGGCGCTCGGCTTGCACACCAAGCCGCTCAAACTGGACATGCGGCCCGGGCTGGTGGTGGCCTTGACGATTCCGCTGGTGTTGGCGATCACCTTCCTGTTCATGAATATTTTTTCCATCGATCTGCACAAGATTTCGCTGGGCGCCTTGATCATCGCGCTCGGCTTGCTGGTGGACGACGCCATCATCGCGGTGGAAATGATGGTGCGCAAGATGGAAGAGGGCATGTCGCGTTTCGACGCCGCCACCTTTGCCTACACCTCGACCGCTATTCCGATGCTGACCGGCACCCTGATCACCGCCGCCGGCTTTTTGCCGATCGGCCTGGCAAAGTCGGCCGCCGGCGAATACACCTTCACCATGTTCTCGGTCAATACGATTGCCTTGCTGGTGTCGTGGCTGGCCGCCGTGATGTTTACGCCGTATATCGGGATCTTGCTGCTGCGGGTGCAGCCGCATGGTGAAATCACCCACCATAACGACCACGTGGTCTACGACACCCCCAATTACCAGCGCTTTCGCAAGCTGGTCGGCTTGTGCGTGGAGTGGCGCAAGAGCACCATCCTGGCCACCCTGGCGGTGGTGGGCCTCGGCGTGTTTGGTTTTAATTTTATCGAAAAACAATTCTTTCCCGATTCCATCCGGCGCGAATTGATGGTCGAGATGTGGTCGCCCGAGGGCACGACCTTTGCCGCCAACGAGATGCAGGCAAAGAAATTCGAAGCATTTATCCGCGCGCAGCCGGGCGTGGAAAGCGTCACCAGTTACGTCGGCACCGGCAGTCCGCGCTTTTATTTACCGCTCGACCAGATTTTTCCGCAAACCAACGTGTCGCAAATCGTCGTGCTGCCAAAGGACCTGGCCGCCCGCGAAGTGCTGCGCAAGAAGATCGTCGACGTCTTCAAGAACGGTTTCCCGGAGGTGCGCGGCAGGGTGAAATTGCTGCCGAACGGGCCGCCGGTACCGTACCCGGTGCAGTTTCTGGTGGCAGGCCCGGAAATCGCCACCGCGCGTCGGCTGGCCGACGAAGTCAAGGAGGTGCTGCGTGCCAATCCGAACGCCATCAGCGTCAACGACAACTGGAACGAATCGATCAAGGTGCTGCGCCTGGACGTCGACCAGGACAAGCTGCGCGCGCTCAGCATCAGTTCGCAGGCGGTGGCGCGCACCGCCAACACGATTTTATCGGGCAGCACCATCGGCCAATTCCGCGAGGAGAACAAGCTGATCGACATCGTCATGCGCCAGCCGGTCGAGGAGCGCGCCACCATGTCGGTGCTGAACGACTCGCCGATTCCCACCGCCAGCGGCAAGAACGTCACCGTCTCGCAAATCGCCCGCGCCCATTTCGTCTGGGAGCCGGGCGTGGTGTGGCGCGAAGGGCGCGAATGGGCGATCATGGTGCAGTCCGACGTTGCCGACGGCGTGCAGGGTCCGACCGTCTCGGGCGAAGTGGCGGACAAGCTGGCGCCCCTGATCGCCCGCCTGCCGCCCGGCTACACCATCAAGCCGGCCGGCACCGCCGCCGACTCGAAGGCGGCCGAAGCATCGATCACCGCCAACGTGCCGCTGGTATTGTTTATCGTGTTTACCCTGTTGATGCTCCAGTTGCACAGCTTTTCACGCGCGCGGATGGTGTTCTTGACGGGGCCGCTGGGGGTGGCCGGCGCCGCCATGGCCCTGCTGATCCTGCACCAACCGTTCGGCTTTGTGGCCAACCTCGGCGTCATTGCCCTGTTCGGCATGGTGATCAGAAATTCCGTCATCCTGGTCGACCAGATCGAGCATGACATCGCCCGCGGGTCGGCGCCGTGGGATGCCATCATCGAGGCGTCGGTGCGGCGCTGCCGGCCGATCATCCTGACCGCCGCGGCCGCCGCGCTGGCGATGATTCCCTTGTCGCGCTCGGTGTTCTGGGGACCGATGGCGGTGGCCATCATGGGCGGATTGGTGGTGGCGACCGCGTTGACCTTGTTGTTTCTGCCGGCGCTGTACGCGGCGTGGTTCAAGGTGCCGCGTCCGCCGGGGTGGAAAGGTGATCTGGGGCCGGTGCCTGTGGTCAAGGAGGATGGGGGGCCGTTCAGTATTTTCAGGCCGTAGGGAGAGTAGGGGGACTGGCGCCAGAGGTGCCTGTCCCATGCATGCAAACCGCAAACTTAACTGC
>JAQGNM010000405.1 GCA_028291845.1 Massilia sp.
AGTCAGCGATATTCCTGCGCATAGAGAATTACTCGGCGGATCTTATCCCTCGACTTTGTTCTTCGCCCCGGTCAACAGTACCGGAGTGCAGCAGGCGATTACGCTTGCTATCAAGATGTTGCACGACGCGAATGGTGAATCGGCGGCTACAGTAATTCACGCAGCACAGCTGCGTATTGCAACCCGTAACTCCCCGAGTACGGCACGAAATGCTTACCAGCGCGAGTTGGATGATTGCCTAAAATAATTGCTTGTGCCGCTGGCGTGATTTATTTGGTATCGAATGACGCCGTAATGCACTGCACAGATCATACTTTTTCAGAATCTTATGTTTATAGATAACTCTTCCCGTTCACTCTTGGGTTTTTTTATGCAGGACTTCTGCGTAAGCGAGGGCAAATGAAAATCGGCATCGACGCTCGGTTCATCACCCGTCACCCGCGACGCGGAATCGGTAACTACTCTCTCAATGTAGTGGCTGCTTTGGTCCGGCTGTTTCCTCAGACGCATTTCTACCTTTATATCTCGATTCCTGACAGCGAAGCAATTCTTCCCGTCGCGCCAAATGTGACCGTACGCCGTCTGGCGATGCCGGCGTATCCGCTATGGGAACAAGTCGCTCTGCCGCGCGCTGCCGCCGCCGACCGTCTCGATGTCTTGCACTGCTTGGGTAATACCGCCCCGGTGTTCATGCCGAAGTCAGTACGGCTCATCCTGTCATTGATGGATGTGATGTTCTTGCAGAGCGGCGAATTCGTGCCGTCGCCGACCAACCGTTACCAGGCCTGGGGGCGTCATTATCGCCGTATCGTCGCACCGCGCTGCGCGCGCGCTGCGCATGACGTGGTCACCATTTCCGAGTTTTCACGGCAGGACATCCTTTCCTTGATCGATGGCCTCGACCCAGCGCGCGTCCATGTAACGCATCTGTCGTGCGATGCTATTTTTCAACAGCTACCGGGCACTACCGCACGAGCAGATGTCGGTGCGGCTGTTGCGCCTTATATCTTTGCGCTTGGTGCCGATGACCCACGTAAGAACACCTTGCGGCTCGTGGAAGCCTACCTCGCACTGCTACGGGAGAACGACCTCGGCTATGACCTGGTGATCAGCGGCTACTCGCAGTGGGAGCACGGCGAGGCTTATCAAGCGGTGGTCAATGCTGGACAGGCCGACCGTGTTCATTTTCACGGTTTCATCTCCATCGAGGCACTGGCTGTGCTGTACCGCGAAGCGGCACTGTTTGTGTATCCATCGCTGTACGAGGGTTTTGGGATTCCCATACTCGAAGCGTTTTCATCGGGTTGCCCGGTCATAGCATCCGGGACAACTTCGATTCCCGAGGTCGGCGGTGACGCAGCCTTGTACGTGGATCCCCTTGATTCGGCAGATATCGCTGCAACCATGTTGCGCGTGCTGCGCGATGACGCCTTGCGTAGCGATCTCGCGCAGCGTGGGCGGGACCGCGCCGCGCAGTTCACCTGGGAAGCAACGGCGCGCCAGACTCATGGCTTGTACGAGCGCTCCTTTAGCACGGGTAGCGCGGCATGAGGGTTCTTGCTATCGCGGGCCGGATTCCAGCCGTCGACCGAAATGGTGATCAGGTCATTTCGTATTTCCGCTTAACCCATCTGGCGCGCCACAATACTGTCGAGTTGATTTGTTTTGGCGATTCTTCCAAGGACGACGACGCGGCCGCAGTCGCTGTGCTGGAGGGTCACGGTATCGTCGTCCATTTAATTCAATGGAATATGCCGCTGGCGGCGCTGCACGTACTCATGGCTTTGCCCGACCGCAGCATGCCGTTTCAATGCGCCTACTTTCGCTCATCTGCCTTCGCCGCCGCTTTCAGTGAAGTAACGGCCCGTTTCACTCCTGATGTGCTGTACTCGGTGATGATTCGAATATTGCCCAACGCACCAGGCTACCGTGGCCGGCTGTTTGTCGACATGGTCGACTCGATGGGTTTGAATTTCGGCCGTCGCGCCACTATGCAGCGTGGATTGAAAGGGTGGTTGCTTGGTGTGGAGGCGCGCCGCGTGGCCGCTTTCGAGAAAGCCACGGCAGAACGCGCCGAGCGCTGCTATGTGGTATCGCGTATCGACCAGCAGGCAATCGGTTCGAACCATGTTGGCGTCCTACCACTGGGAATTGATATGCAGCGGTTTCAGCCAAGCGCAACGCCCATCACTTCCCCCTTGCTCGCTTTTACGGGCAATATGTTCTATCAGCCAAATGTCGACGCCGTACTTTGGTTCGCCGAGCAATGCTGGCCGGCGATTAAGGCAGCTGTGCCTGGCGTGCGACTGGTCATCGTCGGCAATGCGCCACAACCTTCCGTCGTGGCGCTGGGCAAACAGGATTCCGCTATCGATGTAATGGGGCGAGTTCCATCGATGGCCGCGATTCTCAAGACGGCTGCTGTGGCGATTGCGCCGATGCGCTCTGGATCTGGCATGCAGTTCAAAATCCTTGAGGCAATGGCGTGCGCTGTGCCAGTAGTCGCCACGACCATTGGACTTGGCGACATCGGCGCGCAGGCGGGCACCGACATCGTTATCCGCGACGATGGCAGGGATTTCGCCGCTGCGGTGATCGAACTGCTTGGCTCGCCTGAAAAGCGCGATGTGATCGGCCGCGCTGGCATGAAGTACGTACAACAGCACCACAGTTGGGACGCCATCAACAGCACGTTCGTCGACGAGTGCGGTCTGCTCTCGAGTGGTACTGCGACATGACGGCGCAGGATGATGTCAGCGCAGCAAGCGCGCGTGATATCACGCTGATCACCGGTGCAAGTGGCTTCGTCGGCAAGGCTTTGTGCGCGCACTTGCAAGCCTCGGGTATCCCGGTGGTAGCAGCGGTACGCAGGCGCGTGCCTGGCGCCTGCGACGAGGCTTTGCAGACTGTCGAGGTGGGCGATATCGATGTGACGACCGACTGGGCCAGCGCAGTTGCTGGCGTCTCCGTGGTCATTCACTTGGCTGCGCGCGCGCATATTCTTCAAGACAATGCCGCAGATCCATTGGTGCTATTTCGTCAAGTCAATGTCGATGGCACGATGCAGCTGGCGAGGGCGGCATTAGCGGCTGGCGCGCGGCGCTTTGTGTTTGTGAGCTCGGTCGGTGTGAATGGCGGTAAAAACAAGGTGCCATTCACCGTCACCGACTTGCCTGATCCCGCTGAGCCATATGCCTTGTCGAAGCTGGAGGCAGAGCAGGGGTTGCGCGCCTTGCTTACTGGCACCTCTACTGAATTGGTTATCGTTCGCCCGCCGCTGGTGTACGGACCAGACTGCCCTGGCAATTTTCGCCGTTTGCTGAAGTTAATCGCGACCGGCTTGCCACTGCCGCTGGCTTCGATAAGGCACAAGCGCAGCTTCGTGAGTATATGGAATCTTGTGGACTTTTTGTGCCTGTGCGCTTTTCACCCTCGCGCCGCAGGTGAGGTTTTCCTGGTCTCGGACATGGAAGACGTTGCGTTGCCCGATCTGCTGCGGGGTCTTGCAAGCGGCATGCGAAAAAAATTAACGCTACTGCCATGCAGCCCGAGCTTGTTGCGCTTTTTTGCTGGCATCGCTGGCAAGGCGCCAATGTTTGACAAGCTATGCAGTGGCCTTACTGTCGATGCTGCCCATGCCCGCGAAGTACTTGGCTGGCGTCCGCCGGTCAG
>JAQGNM010000476.1 GCA_028291845.1 Massilia sp.
CCGGCCGTCAGCGCGCCGCCGTTGGCGGTGGCGCCAGCCTCGAAACCGGCGTCGCCGAAACTCGCCGCTGCGCCCGCCGCGGCGCCGCCCGCGCAAGCGCCGGTCAAGGCGGCAGCAAGCGCCGACGAAGAGCGCCTGCCGGCGCTGCGCGATTTGCCGGAGAACGTGCGCTCGTCGATTCCGCAGCTGAGCTTCGGCGGCTATATGTATTCGCCCAATCCGGCCGACCGCCTGGTCCTGATCGACAAGGTGCTGCGCCACGAGGGCGAGGAAGTGGCGCCCGGCCTGGTGCTGGAAAAACTGCTGCCGAAGGCGGCCATCATGAGCTACAGGGGAACCCGCTATAAAGTCGCGTACTGATATTCTCGGAGTGGTGGGCTGGTCCGGCAGCGGCAAGACCACCTTGCTCGAACACCTGGTGGGCGCACTGGCCGCGCGCGGCTTGCGGGTCAACGTCATCAAGCATAGTCACCACGACGTCATGCTCGAACCACCGCACAAGGACAGCGCGCGCTTGCGCAGCGCCGGCGCCGCCGAGGTGATGCTGGCCTCGCCGTTCCGGCTGGCGGTGATGCGCGAGCTGCGCGGGGCGCCGGAGCCGTCGCTGATGGAGCATGTCGCGCGCCTCGCGCCAGCCGATCTGACCGTGGTCGAGGGTTACAAGTGGGAGCCGATCGACAAGCTCGAGGTGTACCGGCCGGCGCTTGGCAAACCAGCCCTGTACGTCGACGACGCGCACATCGTGGCGGTGGCGTCGGACGCCGCCCGTCCGCTCGATGCGCCGGCCTCGCTGGCCTGGCTTGATCTGAATCAGCCGGATGTCGTGCTGGCCTGGCTCAATACACGCCTCGATTAAAGTTCCTGTAAAACCTGCCGTTATCAGGGTAGACGTCCACCCACAGGAGAGCAGCATGGATATTGCCGGAATCGCAAAACTTTCAACGAGCATCGCCGAAACGGGCAATGCCCAGGAGGTCGGCCTGGCCATGCTGAAAAAATCGCAGGACATCGCCGTCTCGACCGCCACCCAGTTGCTCGACGGCGTGCAGCCGGCGCCGTCGGTGCAAAATTTGCCTTCGCATCTGGGCAACACCATAAATACCAAAGCTTGACGGCTCGCGCGCCGTGTAAAATCCTGATTCACCCATCAGGAGCCCTGCCATGAACCAACGCCATCTTCTGCTCGCCGCCGCCCTGGCGAGCGTGTGCACCGTCGCCGCCGCCGACGAAAATAAATCCGACAAGGAACAGTGCTACGGCGTTGCCAAGGCCGGCCAGAACGACTGCGCCGCCGCCGACGGCTCGCACGGCTGCGCCGGCATGGCCAAGGTCGACAACAGCGCCCACGAATGGCAGTATGTTGCCAAGGGCACCTGCCTGAAAGCGGGCGGCAAGCTGGGCGACGACGAGGGCGCCCCGATGGGCGGCGAAGCGAAGTAATTCCGACAATGTCCGCACCCGGCGTCGCGGTCGGCATTGGCCTGCGCGCGCCGCACTACCGTGATTTTCTCGAGCGGCCGCAAGCGGTCGACTGGTTCGAAGTCCACACCGAAAATTTTCTGCACTTGTCGGGCCGCGACGGCCAGGTGCTGCAGCGCTTGCGACGCGATTACCCGGTCAGCCTGCACGGGGTCGGCCTGGGCCTCGGCTCGGCGCACGGTTTTTCGGCCAGCCACCTGGAACGCGTGCGGCGGCTGGCCGAACGCATCGAGCCGTTTCTCGTTTCCGAGCATTTGAGCTGGAATGCGGTGGCCGGGCGCAATCTGAACGATCTGCTGCCGCTCACCCTCAACCGCGCCGCCTTCGAGCTGGTGGCCGATCGCATCGACCAGGTGCAGGAGGCGCTGGGCCGCACCATTTTGCTGGAAAACGTTTCGACCTACTTGCGCTTCCGCGACGACGCGCTGGGCGAGGCGGCGTTCCTGGCGGCGCTGGCACGCCGTACCGGCTGCGGCTTGCTGCTCGATCTGAACAATCTGTATGTCAACCAGTGCAACCACGGCGAGGATGCCTTGGCCGCCATCGCCGCCATCGCTGCCACGGCGCCCGGTGCCGTCGGCGAAATCCACCTGGCCGGCCACCTGGTGACGCCCACCGCGCTGGTCGACCACCACGGCGCGCCGGTGGCGCCGGCCGTATGGGACTTGTACCGGGCCGCATTGCGTACCTTCGGCAAGCTGCCGACCCTGATCGAATGGGACACGGACGTGCCTCATTTGAGCGTTTTATTGGCGGAGGTGGAGCAGGCGAGGGCGCTGGCGGCGCACGTCGAATATGTCAACACAGCGGCCATGGGTTGCGCGGCCATCGAATGGCCCGCCGCAGCGTCCGACCTGGCCGCCAGCCAGCAGCGGTTCGCCGCCGCCATGCTCGATCCGGCGCTGATCGATCTCGACGCTTTTGCCGGCGGCGATATTGCCAAACGCCTTGCCATGTATCGCGGCCATCTGACCGGCACCTGGCACGCCACTCTGGCGGCGGCCTTTCCCGTGCTGCGGCAACTGGTGGGAGAAGAGTTTTTCGAGGCGATGAGCCGCGCTTTCGGCATCGCCCACCCGCCGGTCGACGCCGATCTGCACGTATTTGGCGCCGACCTGCCTGGGTTTTTGGAAAAGTTCGAACATGCCGCCGACTATCCGTATTTGGCCGACATGGCGCGCCTCGAATGGGCACTGCACCGCGCCCACTTTGCGGCCGATGCCGACATCGTCAGCGCCGCCGACCTGGCGGCGCTGACGCCGGCGCAATTCGATAGCGCACGCTTCACCGTGCATCCGGCGCTGTCCCTGCTGGCCTCGCCCTGGGCGGTGGTGAGCTTGTGGCATGCCCACCATGGCGCCGGGTTTCCCCCATCGATGGCGGCGCCTGAACAGTGCGTGGTGGTTCGCCCGCAGTGGAGGGCGCAAGTGGCGCCGCTCGACAAGGCACGCTTTGCCGCCTTGCGCGCCCTGGCGGCCGGACAGACTGTGGGGGACGCCCTCGACGCGGCGTTCGCGCTGGACGCGCAATTCGACATCGGCGCGGCGCTGGCGCAGTGGCTGGCGCTGGGGATCCTCGTCAAATAAAAACGGCGCCGCAAAATGCCGGGGCGCCGTTTTTTTTACAGAGCTCGATCAAGTCAGTGAAACGCCCGTAACACGCGCGCTTCGCCGGTGCTGTCGGCGTGCTGCAGGCTCGCCGCCTGGGTGGCCACCATCATGCGTTCGAGCTGGGCGTCTTCGAAGCGCGTCAGCTCCTCGGTAGCCGCGCTCAAGGCCTGGGCCAGCTTTTCCCGCGCGCTTTGATACAGCATGCTGGTGTACTGGTCTGTATTTTTCAACAATTCTTCCGCATTTTCGATGACGACCCGGAGGTCGCCGATCAGCCGCTGCTGGGTAGGCTGGTTGTCGTTGGGCCCGTTCATGGCATCCCCTTTGGCCGGTTAGTCACGTCTTATGATATGAGCAAGCAAGGCCAAGCGGTGTTGTGTCGCCGCAAAGCCGCAGGATGCCTGCCCCCTCACTTACTCTCGATCCTGACGAAACTCAGCAGTAAATCAGCGCTGAAGCAGAAAGCGGTCGAACTTCCGCCGCGTTTTGGCTAACTTGGCTCGCCGGCAACCACGTCGATGCGCACATCGCCCAGGCTGACCGTCTGGCCCGCGCGAATCTTCGCCGTCTTGCGCGCTTCCGGCTGGCCGTCAACCTTGACCACGCCGCTGGCCACCAAATTCTTGCCGGCGCCACCGCTGTCGACCACCCCGACCAGTTTTAATAGCTGATTGACTTCGATGTAGTCGCCGTTCAGTTCAAAAGTAAGTTTCTGCATAATAACTTAACGAAATAATATTGTTTGTTAAAAGACGCACACAAGAGTGTGCAAAGGAGCATTTATCCGGGACGGGTCATGTCGAGCGGTACGATCCATTCGTCGAACTGTTGCTCGGTGACGAAATCGAGCTGCAGCGCCGCCTGCTTGAGCGTCAATCCCTCGTGCTGCGCCAGCTTGGCGATCTGCGCCGCGCGGTCGTAGCCGATATGGGGCGCCAGCGCCGTCACCAGCATCAATGAACGCTCCATCAATTCGCCGATGCGTTGACGATTTGGTTCGATGCCCTGCACGCAGTGTTCGTCGAAGGACAACATGCCGTCGGCCAGCAGGCGCGCGCTTTGCAGGAAGTTATGCACGATCATCGGCTTGAAGACATTCAACTCGAAATTGCCCGAGGCGCCGCCGACGGTGATGGCAACGTCGTTGCCGAACACCTGGCAGCACAGCATGGTGAGCGCTTCGCACTGCGTCGGATTGACCTTGCCGGGCATGATCGAGCTGCCCGGTTCGTTTTCAGGAATGGTGATTTCACCAAGGCCCGAGCGCGGACCGGAGGCCATCCAGCGCACATCGTTGGCAATTTTCATCAGGGCCGTGGCCAGGGTTTTCAGCGCGCCGTGCGCCGCCACCAGGGCGTCGTGGCCGGCCAGGGCGGCGAACTTGTTGGGCGCGGTCATGAAACCGATGCCGGTGCGGCTGGCCAGTTCATTGGCGATGCGGCCGGCAAATTGGGGATGGGCGTTCAGGCCGGTGCCGACGGCGGTGCCGCCGGCAGCCAGCAGCAGCACGCCGGGCAGGGCGTTTTGCAACTGGATGCCGGCATATTCGAGCTGGGCGGCGTAGCCGGAAAATTCCTGGCCGAGCGTGAGCGGCGTGGCGTCCTGCAAGTGGGTGCGGCCGATCTTGACGATGTCGGCAAATTCGCCGGATTTACGCTCGATGGTGCCGCGCAATTGCGCCAGCGCCGGCAGCACGCCATGCACCAGCGCCTGGGCGGCAGCCACGTGCATGGCGGTGGGGAACATGTCGTTCGACGACTGGCCCATGTTGACGTGGTCGTTCGGATGCAGCAGTCGGCCTTCGCCGCGCTCGCCGCCGAGCAGCTCCGAGGCGCGGTTGGCCAGCACTTCGTTCATGTTCATGTTGGATTGGGTGCCCGAGCCGGTCTGCCATACCGCCAGCGGAAACTGGTCGCCGTGGCGGTCCTCGAGCACTTCATCGGCGGCGGCGATGATGGCGTCGGCAAAGCGGTCGTCGAGCTTGCCCAGCGAACGGTTCACCTCGGCGGCGGCGCGCTTGACTTGCGCCAGGGCGGCGATCAACTCGGGCGCCATGCGCTCGGTGGAAATGTGGAAATGGTGCAGGGACCGCTGGGTTTGCGCGCCCCACAACTTGTCGGCGGGCACCTCGATGGGTCCGAAACTGTCTTTTTCGATCCTGTGTTCCATGGCTGATCCTGGCTTTTTGTGAGTTCGGAATTAAAGAGTTTACTCCAACGTTCGTTAATGAGACTGGGGCGCCACTGTTTGTCGCCCGCCTACAGCAGTCAAAGATCGAATCCATGTATTTTCGTCAATATTTATCCGCTGCCGTGCTGCTGGCCAGTTGTTGCGTTTCCGCCAACGCGGTCGAACTGGGCGACGCCCACATGCGCTCCTTCATCGGCCAGCCGCTGTCGGCCGATATCGAACTGACCGGCCTGGCAACCGACAGCGCGACCGTGCAGGCCGCCGTGGCCGACGCCGACGTCTACCGCGGCGCCAGCAT
>JAQGNM010000496.1 GCA_028291845.1 Massilia sp.
GGCGACTTCGACACCTTGTCGACCCGCGCCGAGGCGCTGTCGATCGTGAAGGCCGACGTCGAAGGTACGCTGCACCGCGACCAGCCGCTCGACTTCATCGGCGTGCGCGACACCGACGCGGATGGCGTCATCCTCGGCGAACACTGCTTCGTGGGCCTGTTCACCCGCGCCGCCACCGCGACCCCGCTGGCGCGCTTGCCGTTCGCGCGCGGCCGCGTGGCCAGGGTGCTGGCGATCGCGGGCGTGCGCCAGGAAGGCTTCCGTGCCGAGAAATTCCGCGAAATCCTCGAATCGCTGCCGCGCACCGAAGCGCTGGAGGCCGACCCGCAGTGGCTGGCCGAGGTATGCAGCTCGGTGGTGTCGCTGTACAAGCATCCGCGCGCCCGGGTGTTCGCCCGCCGCGACGTCTATGCGCGCCACCTGAACGTGCTGGTCTACCTGCCGCGCGAGCGCTACAGCGGCGCGGTCGCGGCCAGCCTGGCGCAGGCGCTCAAGGACAGCTCGGGCGCCAGCGAGGTGCGTTCGCAGACGCTGGTCGCCGACGGCCCGCTGGCGCGCGTGTACCTGATCGCGCACGCGGCGCGCTATCCACTCGACCTCGGATCGGACATCCAGCAGCCGCTGCTGGGCGTGCTCGATGGCTGGCACCAGCGCTTCGCCGGCCTGCTCGATGGCGTGCCCGACCTGGCCACCCGCCACGCGCTGCGCAAGCTGGTGCCGACCCTGCCGGTCGGTTACGTGACCACCACCGCGCCGGCCAGCGTGCTGGGGGACCTGCTGGCGGTCTTGTGCCACGGCCAGGCCGACCGGGTGGCGGTGCGGATCGAGGCCGATGCCGAGGCCGGCGCATCGATCCGGCTGTACTCCGGCGACCGGGTGCCGTCGCTGTCGCGCATCCTGCCGGCGCTGCACAATGCCGGCGTGCTGATCGACCGCGAGCAGACCTTCCCGATCACCACCGCCGACGGCATGCTGCATTACGTGAGCGCGCTCGCGGTCGACGCCGAGAGCGCGGTCAGGCTGTCGCGCCCGGGCATCGCGCGCGTGGCCGAAGAGCTGTTCGCGGCACTGTTCAACGACGAAGCCGAGGACGGCCGCCTGAACGGGCTGGCCATCGAAGGCGGGCTGTCGATGCGCGAGGTGCAGCTGGTGCGCGCCTACATCAGCTACTGGCGCCAGGCCGGCAGCAAGTTCACGGTGCGCTACATGGCCGAGACGCTGCGCGGGCGCGCGGCGCTGGTCAAGGAGCTGGTCGACGGCTTCGTGCGGCGCTTCGACCCGGCCCAGCCGGAAGCCAGCCGCGCCGAGGGCACGGCCAGGCTGGTAACGTAGTGGCGCGCGCCGTCGGCCATGGTGATGCCGAAGGTTTGTTCGCGGTCGATGGAGACGCCGGCGTTTTGCAGGGCCGGCAGGATGCGCGACAGCGACGGCACCGCGCCGGTGGAATACAGGCGCACCGACGCCGCGTTCGAACCCAGCTCGGCGCCGTCTGCTTCGACCCGCACCGACACGTGGCCGGGCTCACCGTTACTGAGCAATGCGCCGAGGTCGCGGAAGGCGACTGCCGGCGCGGTGCTGGTGACGTAATTGACCGGCAAGGTGGCGCACAGTTTGCGCAGGTCGGTACGGCGCGGCACATCGTCGATGCTGTCGGTGAGCGTCGCAAACGTGTCGTGCCAGCCGTCGAGCACCGAGAGCAGCGGACGCTGGATGTCCATTTCCAGGTCGAGCGGATTTCGCGCCGCTTCGGCGATCAGGTACACGCGCGCCAGCGGGCCGTCGGCCACCAGGGTTTGCACGCGCACATCGCGCGCGCCCGAGCTCTCCTTCAAGGCGTTGGCCAGGGCGGCGGCCACCGCGGCGCTGTAACGCTCGCGCGGCAGGTACACCAGCACGTTCAAATGACGGGCATAGACGTCGCGGCGGGCGAACACCCGGGCGCGCGGCTGTTTATACAGCGACACCACCGAGCTGCACACCTGGGCCAGCCATTCCGGATCGGCTTCGAGCGCTTCGGTACGCGGCAGGGATTCGAGAATTTCCAGGAATTTCTCCGCTCTGAAACCTTCCTGGCGCACGCCGGCAAGGCTCAGCACTTTCGCCACGCGGCCGCGCGCGTACGGCAGGCGCGCCAGCGGCGTCGCGGTCGCGGCGCGGGTGAACAAGCCGACAAAGCAGTGTTCGCCGAGGATGTTGCCGGCGGCGTCGGTGTCGCGCACGCCGATAAAATCGAGCGGCTGATCGCGGTGCAGGGTGCCTTCGACATCGGCCTTGACGATCGACAGGGTGTCGGCGCGGCCCGACAGGGTCACCAGGTCGCCCGGGATATTCGCCAGGCAGGTGCCGTAGACGGGATGGCTGGTATCTTGCAGCACGCCGACCCGGCTGGGGATATCGCGTTCGAGTTCGCGCACGCCTGGCTTGACCACATAATAGGCGTAGCCGAACGGCTCGTAGCCCTCGTTCTTGGCCCACTCGAGGAAGGCCGCCACTTCCTGGCCATCCGGGCCGTGGCTGGCCGCCTGGGCGGCGACGGCGGTGAGGCGGTCGCCCATGGCGA
Source organism: Massilia sp. (assembly GCA_028291845.1). Lineage (GTDB taxonomy): Bacteria > Pseudomonadota > Gammaproteobacteria > Burkholderiales > Burkholderiaceae_D > JAFCUW01. The sequence goes on from JAQGNM010000496.1 coordinate 2,561, forward strand.
CGGCGTCGCGGCGCACCACGGCGGCGTCGCGCGCCACCATCTCGATGCGCGCCACCAGCGCTGCCAGCGCATCGGCGCCGAGTTCCTCGGCCAGCAGGCACAGGACATACGATTCGAGCGGGGCGCCGGCCGCGCCGACGGCGGTGACGACACCTTGCGCATCACGCTGGACCGGCAGGACGGCGTTCATCACGGCGGCGACGGCGGCCTTCTGGCGGCGCAAGGCCATGACGATGGAATCGACCAGGTAGGGCATGTCGTCGTTGAGCACCAGCAGCGCGGTGGCCATGCCGCCGCGGTCATCGAGGTAGCGCAGCTGTTCGACTTCGCAGCCGGGCGCTTCGCGCGTGGCGGCCTGCGTAAAACCGTCCCACAAGACCGGCGCCAGGCTCGCGGGCGAGGTGCCGGCGAGGTCTTCCTCGTCGAGCGATTTGATCCAGGCGCCGATCAGGGCCGCCACCTGGCTGCCGGCGGCGGCAGGTTGATCGGCGGTCACGGCCGCGAGTGTCTGCGTGCGCAGGTCTTGTGCTGCTTGTGTCATGGTGCGTCTCCAATGCGAGGATCGTTGCATCGCCGCCGTTGCGGCTTGTGGCGTGGCGGTAGCGATTTTTATAAGGTGACCGGGTTGGCCGGTCATTCGTCAATACGGATTTCTCAAAGTGCCGCTATTAGATCAAAATTTTTTCGGCGTGGTCAGTCCAGGTCGTACAGCCCCGGCAAATCGAGGATGCGCGCAAGGTCTTCGAGCGCCACCGCGCACTCGCGCGCCAGCTGCGGGTCGGCCAGGTCGCCCGGCTGCAGGCGATCGCGGTAGTGCGCTTCGACCCACGCCACCAGGCGGGCATATAAATCCTCGGTCATCACCACGCCCTGGTGCATGGCGGCCGCTTCCTGGTCGGTCAGGGCCACCCGCAGGCGCAGGCAGGCAGGCCCGCCGCCGTTGCGCATCGACTGGCGCAAATCAAATTCGATCAACTCGTCGATCGGGCCGCCGCCGCCCACTACACCTTCCAGGTAGCGCGCCACGGCGGGGTTTTCGCGGCACTCGTGGGGAATCACCAGCGCCATGGCGCCGTCCGGCTTGCTCAGCAGCTGGCTGTTGAACAGGTAGCTGGCGACGGCGTCGGCCACCGCGACTTCAGTGGTCGATACCCGCACCGCTTTGAGGTCGGCCTGGACGCCCTCGAGGGCGGCGCGCAGATCGGCCAGGGTGCCCGCTTCATCCAGGAAGGCTTGCTCGTGGTAGAACAGCAGATTGCCGTTGCCGACGGCGATGACGTCGTTGTGAAACACGCCCTGGTCGATGACGTCCGGGTTCTGCGCGGCAAACACGGTGCGGCGCCCATCGAGCCGGTGCAGGCGCGCCACCGCTTGCGACGCTTCCAGGGTCTGGCGCGCCGGGTAGCGCTTCGGGCTGGGCGCGGTGGCGTCGAATTCGACGCGGCCGTAGACGAACAGTTCGACCCCGGCGGCGCCGTGGCTGCTGGCCAGGCGGGTGTGATTGGCGGCCCCTTCGTCGCCGAACGCCGGTGTCGACGGCAGCGCGTCGTGCACCGTGAAGCGCGCGGCGTCGTGAAAAATCGCCCGCAGGCTGCGCGCTGCCTGGCGGCGTTCGTGGGCGCGGTGCAGCTTGTTGTTCAGATTGGCCGGCGTGAAGTGCACCTTGCCGTCGGCGCTGTCGGCCGACGGGCTGACGGTGGCGGCGTTGGCCGTCCACATCGGCGCGGCCGACCAGGCGCAGGCGAGGATCACCGGCGACGCTTTATACGCCGCGGCCAGCACGTCGGCATCGCTGCCGGTAAACCCGACCGCGCGCAGCATGCGAAAATCCGGCCGCATCTGCGGCGGCATCACCGCCTGCGCAAACCCGCGCGCGGCCAGAGAACGCATCTTGGCCAGGCCCTGCAAGGCCGCCTGCTTCGGATTGGAGGCGCTCTTGACGTTGCTGAACGAAGCGACGTTACCGAAGGACAGGCCGGCGTAGTTGTGCGACGGCCCGACCAGGCCGTCGAAGTTGAATTCGCGTGCGCTCATGCTCATGCCTTACAAATAAAGACCGGGAGAGAGCTTGGCCGGCAGTTCCAGCGCGCTCGTTTCGATCGACGCCACCGGGTAGGCGCAGTAATCGGCGGCATAGTATGCGCTGGGGCGGTGGTTACCGGACTTGCCGACGCCGCCGAACGGCGCCGAGCTGGCAGCGCCCGTGGTCGGGCGGTTCCAATTGACGATGCCGGCGCGGGCATGCGTGGCGAAGCGCTGCCACAGCGTCCGGTCGTGCGACAGCAAGGCCGCCGCCAGGCCGAACTCGGTGGCGTTGGCGACCTTGATGGCAGTGGCGAAATCGGTCACGCGGATCACCTGCAGCAGGGGACCGAACCATTCTTCATCGGCGATGCCGACGGCCTTGGTGACGTCGACGATGCCGGCGGTCACAAAACCCGCGTTGGGGTCGAGCTGGCGCATCTGCAGCAAGGTCAAGCCGCCCTTGGCCACCATGTCGGCCTGTGCCTGCACCATTATTGCCGCCACCTTGCTCGACACCACCGGCCCCATGAAGGGCTGCGGCTCGGCGTTGGAGGCGCCCAGCGTCAGGGTCGACGCCACCTGCACCAGGCGCGCGATGAAGGCGTCGCCGACGGGGCTGTCCTGCACGATCAGGCGGCGCGCACAGGTGCAGCGCTGGCCGGCCGAGATGAACGCCGACATGACGGCGTGGTGCACGGCGGCGTCGATGTCGCCGGTCTTGCTGCCGACGTCCCATACCACCAGCGGGTTGTTGCCGCCCATTTCCAGCGCCAGCATCTTGCCGGGCTGGCCGCCGAACTGTTTATGCAGCGCGACGCCGGTCTGGCAGCTGCCGGTGAACAGCACCCCATCGACCGCGCTCTGGCCAAGCGCGATGCCGGTGTCGCGGCCGCCGTTGTCCAGGTTGATCACACCGGCCGG